>JAAURZ010000433.1 GCA_012031955.1 Bacteroidia bacterium | reverse complement strand
AGCGGCAGCCTCGCTTTGGCCTCACCCCTTCGTATCATCCCTTTGATCTTCAGCACCTCGGGCGAATCAATCTGGCCCGGTCCTTTCAACTTCAATGACGCACAATTTTTTTGTAGAACTTCTCGCCGTCTTCTTTGCTGAGCCCGAACTGGTCGTTGAAGTCGCGCACAAAATCAGCAAACCGGATGGCGTCGTCATCAAACACCGCGATGTTGCCTGATGTTTGATAAGCTACGTGTACTTCATGTCCCTGGTCGACAAGCCTGATGAAAGTGCCTCCCATGGAGATCACGTCGTCGTCGGGGTGGGGTGAGAATATGACCGCCCTTTTGGGGAAAGGGTTGGCGCGTTCGGGCCGGTGCGAGTCGTCTGCATTCGGTTTGCCGCCGGGCCACCCGGTGATGGTGTGCTGCAGATCATTAAACACCCTGATGTTGATTTTGTATGCCGAGCCATACTCGGTGATGATGTCGCCCATGCCGTGCTCCATGTAATCGTTGTTGGTAAGTTTGAGCACCGGCTTCCCGATTTGCAGGCAGAGCCACACAACGGCTTTGCGAATAAGTTTGTCGTTCCACGCCACGCTGTCGAGCAGCCACGGTGTTTTAATGCGAACAAGTTCCGAGGACGCGGCATCGTCCAGCACCACCACGCCTTTATCGTGGCGTTGCAGGAACGACGACGGTATCTGGTCCGTCACAGGTCCTTCCACAGCCTTCTTGATCACGGCGGCTTTGCCCTCGCCCCACGCCATCATGATCACGCGCTTCGCTTTCAGAATGGTGCCCACGCCCATGGTGATGGCTTTGCGCGGTACATTCTCTTCGCCGAAGAAGTCGCTGGCCGCGTCAATGCGTGTTACCTGGTCGAGTGTCACAAGTCTTGTGAAGGACTTTTCCGTGGAGCCGGGCTCGTTGAAACCGATGTGACCGGTGCGGCCGATGCCCAGAATCTGAATGTCTATACCCCCGAGTTTGTCGATGGCGCTTTCATATGCTGCGCAGTATTCTGCAACCTTTTCTTTGGGCAATGTGCCGTCGGGGATGTTGACGTTCTCTTTAGGGATATCAAGGTGATTGAAGAGGTGCTCGTTCATGAACCGCACATAGCTCTGCAGCGCGTCGGGCTGCATCGGGTAGTACTCGTCGAGGTTGAAAGTGTGCACGTGCCGGAAACTCAACTTCTCCTCTTTATGCATGCGCACAAGCTCGGCGTACACACGCGTGGGCGTGGAGCCCGTGGCGAGGCCAATCACGCAGGGCTTGCCTTCCGACTGGCGCGACTTGATGAGCGCGGCAATTTCGCGCGCGACGAACACCGAACCTTCTTCGGATGTGTGAAAAATCTTAACCGGTACTTTCTCGAAAGCTGTAAGGTCGTTATTCATGTGTTAATAATTGATTTTAGTGGACACATGGAATTCGCATATTGAGAGTAAGTCCCTAAAAAAGGACGGTGCAATTAACATCCCGCTCGGTATAGTTCTCTTTATGCTCATTTCATATTTTAGTAATTGACGTGTTATGGGTCGTATGGAAAGTCCGTACCACATTATCACTTCGTTGGGTCCGTTTGCCGATGGACATTTCACATGTTAATGATTGATTTTTAATGGACATATCGAATTCGCAACTTGAGCGCAGTCCCCTAAAAAGACAGTGCGGCTAACATCGCGCTGGTATAGTTTTCCTTTATGCTCATTTCCTATTTTTGAAGTGCGTAGCAATTTCAAATGGCTTAACAAATGTCATTAAAAACGGCCCAAATTTCAAATGTTTGCGGTAACATAATTTATGAACGAACTCCGAACAACCATTAGGATCGACGAATCCGACGCAAAAATTCAGCATTCCGACATTGTTTTAACCGTGGGATCCTGTTTCGCTGCCAGCATGGGCAATATTTTTAGTCTCAACAAGTTCGATACGCTGGTCAACCCTTTCGGCACTTTGTACAGTCCTTTGGCCATTCACCATGCACTCGACACGGCGGTGCGAACGGTTCCGCCCACCGCCGACGGGTTTGTAAATCGCAACGATGCCTGGTACCACTACGACTACCACTCCTCGCTGTCGGCCCTCGATCGCGATGAGCTCAACTTGCTGTTGCAGGCGCGAATGGGTCAGGCCAACGGCTACTTGCGAAAAGCACGTTGGATAGTGATCACCTATGGCACTGCCTGGGTGTACAACCGCAAAGACAACGGCATGCCGGTAGCAAACTGCCACAAAGTACCCACCGACCATTTTGAGAAGTCTTTGCTGACGCAGAAAAAAAATGCTGGAATCATTTGAAACGTTTTACCAATCGTTAATGCAATTCAATCCTGCATCTCACATCATACTCACAGTAAGCCCGGTACGACACCTTAAAGACACACTGGTGTTGAACAGCGTAAGCAAGTCGGTGCTAAGACTGGCATGTCACACGCTATCAACCCGGCACAACAATGTGCATTACTTTCCCTCCTACGAAATCATGATCGACGACCTGCGGGATTACAGATTCTACAAGTCAGATATGATCCACCCAACCGAACAGGCTGAAAGTATGATCTGGGACCAGTTTGCTCCCTGCTATTTCGATGCGCCGACGCGCCGCTTCCTGGCGGAGTGGACAAGTCTGCGTGCCTCGCTGAGCCACCGCCCGTTCCACCCCTCGTCGGCCGGACATCAGCAGTTTCTGAAAAAGCTGCTTCAACGGCTGGAGGAACTTAACAGCCATGTGGATGTTAACAGTGAAATTGCCGACGTTAAATCGCGCCTTATTTAAACCGCTACCCAGACATGAGCGAAAACGCCAACCGACTCATTCATGCCACGTCGCCTTACCTCCTGCAACACGCACACAACCCGGTGGACTGGCATGAGTGGGGCACGGAAGCACTCGACAAAGCAAAAGCCGAAGACAAACCGATACTCGTGAGCATCGGCTACTCCTCGTGCCACTGGTGCCATGTGATGGAGCGCGCGTGTTTTGAAAACCACGACCTAGCCGATTTGATGAATGAATTTTTCGTGTGCATCAAGATCGACCGCGAAGAGCGCCCGGACCTGGATCAGCTTTACATGGAAGCGGTGCAAGCAATGGGTGTGAATGGCGGATGGCCGCTCAATGTGTTTCTTACACCAGATCAAAGACCTTTTTATGGAGGCACTTACTTTCAACCGCAGGCGTGGGCGCAAGTACTGCGCGGCCTGCATGAGGCATATCGCAACCGCCGGAGTGACGTAAACGCATCTGCGGCGTCGCTGGCTGAAGCGTTGGCGGCAAGCGACATTGACCGGTTCGTGCAGCGGGCAAACCCCATGGCCCTTCGTGACGAAGCACAGGCGGTCTATGAGAAATTATCGGCCGGCTTCGATGCTGCCTGGGGCGGCATGGACAAGGCTCCTAAATTCGTGATGCCCTCGGTGTGGATGCTCATCATGCGCTATCACTACCTGACACGCGACACGCATGCTCGTGACCATCTGTTGTTCACGCTCCGCAAGATGGCAATGGGTGGCATCTACGACCAGGTGGGTGGTGGCTTCGCCCGCTACGCGGTGGATCGTGAGTGGTTTGCACCTCATTTCGAGAAGATGCTTTACGACACGCCCAACTGCTCACTTTGTATGC
>JAAURZ010000432.1 GCA_012031955.1 Bacteroidia bacterium | reverse complement strand
TGCCTACCTGTCCATATGTCTGTGTGCCGCCGCTGGTGTTCAGCCAGGCCACGTTGTAGTTGGAAGTAAAAGATGAACTGGCTGCAGCAACATCAATGATGCGTTTAATACCTGTGCCACCCCTGGTTACTACAAATACGTTATTCTGTATGCTGGTATTAAACTGGGTAATCGTGTTGGACATATTAATGGCATTGGTATTGGATGTGCTGGCGCCAGTGGCATTGTCCAGTACAATCGTATTATGCCAGATATTGATCGGACCATTCACCGAGTTATGCTGAATGCCATATTGGGCGCCATTATTGTTCATGCCATAGATCAGGTTAGGAAAAAAAAGAAGACGATCAGTCTTTCCTTTCTTTCAAATGACATAACGCACCATTCAGTGTATACATTATGCCATTCAGAAAAATATGAACCGGGTATGCTTAAACTTTGTATTCCAATACTTTCCACAACCCATGTAAAGGGTTCTGATCACGCATAATGGGTTAAACATCGGCCTTAAACCAACCGGCGCTATGTCGCAAATGCATATTTTTGCCGACAGCAATTTTGTCTATGCCAAAACCACTCGTAAACAAGCGATACTTATTGGAAAGGTTTCCCGGCAAGGGCGGCTGGACTTTCGCCCGAATACCCGAAATAATCAAAGACAAGCACAAGCCCTTCGGATGGGTGAAGGTGACCGGAAGCATCGATGGTTATGAAATCAGGAAGGTACACCTGATGCCCATGGGCAACGGCTTCCTTTTTCTGGCGGTGAAGCTGGAAATCCGCAAGGCCATCAAGAAAGAAGCGGGCGATTACGTTCATGTAATTCTTTACCCGGACAATGAACCTTTGGAGGTGCCCGAGGAGTTATTGCTCTGCCTGCGCGATGAGCCGGCGGCGCTACACACCTTCGACGCGTTGTCGGAAAGTGAGCAGAAGTTTTACATTGACTGGATTTTTCGGCCCGAAGAGAGGAAACAAAGGTGAGCCGGATGGCGCGCGCCATAGACCGGCTTGCAAGGGGCAAGAAACTTTATGAAAAAGATTGAAAATATTTCGGTCCCGCGGGTGATTGAGGTCTGCCGTTCGGTATCAGTAGTACTATGACTGAACAGCAGACACTATCCGGGTTGAGGGAGCGCGACAATGCCGCGTACAAACTTCTGTATACGTTTTATTTTCCCGGAATTGAGAAGTTCGTGAAGAAAAACAGCGGCAACACGGCCGATGCCGAGGATGTGTTTCAGGAAACGATCCTGGTATTGCTCGACAAGGTTCCCAAGGAAGATTTTATACTCACCTCGTCGATCAAAACTTATTTCAATGCGGTGGCGCGCAACATATGGCTTAAGCGACTACGCGATGCGCGTCGTGTCTCTCCTATTACCGACGACCTCGAACTGCCGGACCTCAGTCTCGCAGCCTGGGAACAGCATGAAGATATGCACAACCGGCGCAACACAATTCAAAAATTGTTCGACCGCCTTACGCGTCATTGCGTGGTATTCCTCACCAAAACATTTCTCACCGGCGCATCGCGCGAGAAACTCATGGAAGAGATGGGATACAAGAACACCCACACGTTCGACAATCAAAAGTACAAGTGCCTGGAGCAGGCCAGAAAAAATAGCGACACGGCTCGGGTGATCGACTAGTACGATTGGGTATTAGGAGAAAAACATCACTGATGAAACTTGAAATCAAACAGGCTGCGCCAGCTTTTAACCTTGCCGACGTTTATGGTGCGGTCATCAACCTGAAGGCACTGCGCGGATCAACCATCTATCTTTCGTTCGAACGAAGCGCGGGCTGCCCTGTCTGCAACCTGCGCACACATCAGCTTCTGAAGCAAGCGGACTTTTTCATTCAACATAATATTAAGGTGCTGATGGTGTATGAATCATCTGCTGAAAAAATGCACGAATACCTAGGGAATGAAGTCTATCCTTTCCATTTCATCGCAGACCCGCAAACCAAACTTTACAATTCGTATGGCGTAGAAATTTCCTGGTTGAAAGCGATGAAGGGATTGTTGCATGGCCTGTTGCCGAAGGTGATGCAGGGTAAGCGGCTTTTCAAAAAACCGATGAAGCAAGACGGCCACCTGTCCCGTATTCCAGCGGAGTTTGTCATCGACGAAGATGGCAACATAGCGCTCGCACATTATGGCAGGTTTGTGGGCGACCATTTGGAAATGGGCGTGTTGAAAGCGCAGTTGCTGAAAAACGTGGCGCGTGTGGCGGGGTAACTATTTTCGGGATAGCTTCAGATTCTTTTACTGTCGCACCCGAAAGGTTGACGTGCCTGCGAAATGATGCCCCTGATCGCACACGCCACTCACGGCTATACTCATTTCGCCGACGTCATTCGAACAATAAATTCAATTTGCGCTTCGCCTTTTGAATTTGTTCGTACCAGCGGGTTCCAATATATCGTAGATCTGAAATCGGGGACGCCAGCAACCTTACTAGTGCTAGTGCTTGGCACAACGAATGCGACAGGGGGTTAACCCCCACTACATGCATCACGGATTTTATGCCGGAAGCCAGATTTCCTTTTTTACTTTGCACAACGATGAGCCCGTTCTTGCCCATCAACCCGAGGCGACCCAATTTGGCGGGTTTTTTCACAACAGCGATCGAAAGGATGTCGGAAGGCTTGAGCGCCAGGAAATACTTTGTGTCAGTTGTAGCCACACCGTCGATAACATATACCGGATCGTCGTGAGGGATCGACGGTTGTTTGTCTTGCGAGGGCGGATCGAGCACCACACGCACCACCTCGTCACCGTGTCTCTTCCTGTGCTTTACGCCTCGAAGTATTTCATGAATAAGCTCTGCCATTGTAGGCGGCAGCGCATATTTGTCAAGGAATAGTTTTATGTCTGCTCCCCCTATTTCCTCTTCCCAGGGCACCGCCGATTGGTTGTCCGCCACGGCGAGTTTCGGCGAAAATGCGTTGTTGATTGCTGTGCGTTTCATGGCAAACTGTGCATAAGCGTCCGGCTCATCGAGCACCTCAAAAGCCAGCGCTTTGATGCCGGGCAGTTCGTCCTCGTGTTGCAATATCACAACCGGCCTTCGCAGAAGTTGACCATCGGGTGTTTCGCAAAGAAAAAACAACGCGTCGTCGTGAGGAAAGTCAGGAATTGTGATCCTGAATTTTCCATTGCCGAGTGTCGTGCTTGTGATTGCAATTTGATTGCGTTGCAGAAAGCACAATACAGTAGTGTGGTCTGGCACGGGCGTAATGGAATCCGCCATGTATACCGCGCCGCGTCGCATAAACGGCGATGTAGCTGCCACAGCCGAAGGCGGTACATTGGTAGTAGCCGAAAAGTTGAACGCTTGTTCTTCCAAACAAGAATTATTCAGCACCCTGATCGCAAACACGCCTGTGCATCGCTCATGATGCCGCACTGTAAGGATAACTTTCTCGCGCGGACGATATGTTTCGGCCGACAGGCTGATGGTTACATCGCCTGTGGTTGCGGCGGTGGCGTCGGCGTGTGCCGGTTCATCGACGCGCACACGGCTTTCTGTTACAACTTGCAGGGACTTAACACCCGACCAAAAAAACTTCGGTTGCACTGCCGCAGTATGCATGCAACATGTACTGACCGGC
>JAAURZ010000431.1 GCA_012031955.1 Bacteroidia bacterium | reverse complement strand
GGAATTTTGGAATCCAATTTCATGTGTTAATAATTGATTTTAATGGACATATGGAATTCGCTCCCGATAATTATCGGGATGAGAGTTTTTACCTAGAGGGGTCGTTGCAATTAACATCCCGCTGGGTATAGTTTTCTTTATGCTCATTTCATGTGTTGTCAATTCAGCTTATTGAAGAAAGAACATTTGAATGGGAATCCACGCGAACAAAGCGGGTACTATGATCGCGAATGCGCTTCCCACGAATTTTATAACAGCGTTGTATTTGAGATGGTTTAAGCCAAGCGTCTGAAACGCACTGGCAAAGCCGTGCCACAGGTGAAAGGCCAGCGCCGCCATGCTGATCACATAAAGCGCCACGTACCACGCTTCGGCAAAAGCTTGGGCAACTGTGATGTAGAGGTTCTTGTATTCCACGCCATCGTAGGTGACTATGTCAATGTCTCCCCAATGCATCTGTGCCCAGAATTGCTGCATGTGAATAACGATGAAAATAAAAATTAAAGTACCGAGAATGCCCATATTGCGCGACGTCCAGGGCGACGAGGCATTCTTTTTCGAATAACCTTGCGGGCCTCTCGACCTTCTGTTCTTGATTGAAAGTAAAAGACCCCAAAGGGCATGCACCAGTATGGACGTGTAAAGAAGATAGGAGATGGTTTTGATGACCGGATTGTGTGTCATGAAATACGCGTAGATGTTAAACGCGCGCCCGTCGTCGCTGTGGAGCAACTGAAAATTGCCGGCTAAGTGAACTACAAGAAAAGAGATTAGAAAAAGACCCGTGAGGGCCATGATTAGTTTTTTTCCAAGCGTGCTTGAAAAAAGAGTAATAAACCAATTCATAAGTGCTCGTTGAGGAATTTGCGACGGGGTCAAAAATAGTCCTCAGCGCTTTACTAAACAATTTTGAGCGTTTATTTAGAACGAATTTAGAAGTTGTTGCACGGGTTGTTTTGGAATACTGAGGGGTGAAAAAGGGGTTGTCATAATGAAGCCCTAAGCCATCATACTTTTGATGAACTCGTACACGACGAAGATCACTACAATGGTTGTTATCATTACGATAAGGAACCACTCTCGTTTGATGAACCTTTTAATGGCATCCAAAATTGTTTTCATGGGTTACAGGAGACCTGCGTTTAACTTGCTTTTAATGGAAAATTAATTTCCAGTACATGACCCACAATTGTTCCATCATTCTCAATGCCACCCATAATCAACTGATTGTTAATGTATTAAAGAAATTATTTTTGCCTGGAATTTCCGAATTTCATCTATTAAAAAGACAAAAATCCAAAATTGGGATGAAACAGTTCGTCCATTTCGTGAATTACCCTACTTTTACCACACAACCACTTTATTCGCCACATGTACCTCATTTTTGACACGGAGACCACCGGCCTGCCGCACAATAAGACTGCGCCCATCACCGACCTCGACAATTGGCCGCGGCTGGTGCAAATCGCCTGGCAACTGCACGACCATCACGGCAAACTCCTCAGTCATCACAACTTCATTGTAAGACCCGACGGCTTCGACATCCCCTACAAGGCCGAGCAAGTGCACGGCATTTCCACCAAGCGCGCGCTTGCCGAAGGTCAGCCTCTCCACGATGTGCTCGCTGTATTCCTTGATGCACTGAGCAACACCCAACAAATAATCGGACACAACATCGAGTTCGACATTAATATAATCGGCGCAGAGTTGATCCGCCAGCAGCTTAACACGGAAAGGCTACTTTTCTTTACAGAAGGTCGATACGGGCATCGTTTCTACCGAATTCTGTCAACTGTCGGGAGGCATCGGCGGCAAACTCAAGATGCCAACGCTGCTTGAGCTGCATCAAAAACTTTTCGGCGAAGGTTTTGGCGACGCGCACGACGCCTCCTACGATGTGTCGGCCACCGCCAGGTGCTTCTTCGGGCTCATCACACGAGGCGTCGTCAGGCCGGTGGATGACACGCCATCGACCGATATCATCTACGAGGCGCCCGACCTGGACGCAGCCAATTTCACGAAGCGCGACAAGAAGAAAGAAGCCGGCTACTCGCTCACATCGATCGGAGAAATTCAGATCGACAAACCTTTTGTACACCTGCATCTCCACAGCCAGTTCTCGGTGTTGCAGGCTACGCCCGACATAAAGCGGATAGTCGCCAAAGCCAAAGCACTGAATATGCCGGCAGTGGCAGTAACCGATATCGGCAACATGTACGGCGTCTTCAAGTTTGTAAGGGAGGCCCTCAACCACGAAATAAAACCCATCGTGGGTTGCGAATTCTTTCTGGCCGACGAACGCCTCAAATTAAAGTTCACCAAAGACAACCCCGACAAGCGATACCAGCAGGTGCTGCTCGCTAAAAACAAAAACGGATATCACAACCTCTCCAAGCTAAGTTCCATCGGCTTCTCCGAAGGGCTCTACGGCATTTATCCCCGCATCGACAAGGCCCTTGTCGAGCAATACCGGGGCGACCTCATCGCCACCACCGGCGGCCTGGGCAGCGAGGTGCCTTACCTCATTCTGCACGTGGGCGAGCGCCAGGCGGAAGAAGCTTTTACCTGGTGGCACAACCTGTTTGGCGACGACTTCTACGTGGAACTCAACCGCCACGGCATGGCGGAAGAAGATCACGTAAACGAAGTGCTGCTTCGCTTTGCGCGGAAATACAACGTAAAATATTTTCCGGCCAACGAGGTATTCTATGTGGACAAAGAGGAATCGAATGCGCACGACGTATTGTTGTGCATCAAAGAGGGCGAATTCAAGAGCACACCAATAGGCTATGGTCGTGGCAAGCGACTCGGCCTTACCAATCAAGAATATTATTTCAAATCGCAGGAAGAAATGAAGTCCATCTTCGGCGATTTGCCCGAGGCGTTCGACACGCTGCAGGAAATTGTGGATAAGGTGGAAACGTACACACTCGAGCGCAACGTGCTGCTGCCCAAGTTTGAAATTCCTGCCCAATTCGATAGTGAAGACGCCTACCTCAAGCACCTCACCTATGAGGGCGCGCTGAAACGTTACGGCAGCGCCATGCCAGCGGTGCAGGAACGTCTCGACTTCGAACTGGACACGATACAAAAAACGGGGTACCCGGGTTATTTCCTCATCGTGCAGGACTTTACCAACAAAGCGCGCGAACTGGGCGTGTCGGTGGGCCCGGGCCGCGGATCCGCTGCCGGCTCGGCGGTTGCCTACTGCATTGGCATCACCAACGTAGACCCCATCAAATACGATCTGCTGTTCGAGCGCTTCCTCAACCCTGACCGCGTGTCGTTGCCCGATATCGATATCGACTTCGACGACGAAGGACGCGACAAGGTGCTGAAGTATGTGATTACAAGTATGGCAAGAACCAGGTAGCGCAGATCATTACCTACGGCACCATGGCGGCAAAGTCATCCATACGCGACTGCGCCCGCGTGATGGAACTGCCACTCGCCGACGCCAACCTGCTGGCGAAAATGATTCCCGAACGGCCCGGCACATCCCTCGACACCGCATTTGAGGAAGTGAAAGAACTCGCCGACATCAAGAAGGGCAGCGATCTGCGTGCGCAAGTGTTGCAACAGGCGGTAGTGCTCGAAGGCTCCGTGCGCAACACCGGCACCCATG
>JAAURZ010000430.1 GCA_012031955.1 Bacteroidia bacterium | reverse complement strand
CAGGTGCTGTGTATCACGTCCCAGTATGTCATGCGACTAAACTCATCCAGGCTGTAGCCTGTCGTTCTCTCCATCACCGAATTTGTGAATATGAAGCGGCCGTTGTCGTCCAGTTCGTAAATCATGTCTGTAACATTCTCTACTAGCTCCCGGTATTGACGTTCACGTGCCGCAAGCGTTTTTTGCAAGGTCTGAATTTGTTCGAGGTGATTGCGGGTGGCAGCCTCCGATTTGGTGAGCCGTTCATTGAAAGTATAAAGCTCGCCGTTGTTCTCGTCGAGAAAGGTGTTTTGTTCCTCCAGCAGCAAGTTGCTTCTGCGCAGCTCCATCAGCCGCACCACTTGCCGTGCCAGCACTTGAAGGGCCGCCACCTGCTGGGGTGCAACCGTTCGTGGTTTTGTATCCATCACACAGAGGGCGCCCAATGCATAACCTTCGTCGGTGATCAGCGGCGCGCCTGCATAGAATCGCACTTTAGTATCTCCTGTCACCATGGGGATGTTTTTGAAACGGGCATCGAGCCGCATGTCGGGCACAACCAGAACGGCCTCCTGCTCGATGGTGTAGGTACAGATTGATTCCCGTCGCGGGGTGGCACTTAGCTCGAGTCCTTTATTCGACTTGAACCATTGCCTTCCTTCATCCACCAGACTGATGAGCGCCATAGGCACATCGCAAATCTCGGCAGCGAGGTTTACAATGTCCTGGTATTCCTGTTCGTATGGCGTATCCAGGATGTTAAACGAGCGCAGGGCGCTCAGCCGTCTGGCCTCCTTCTCCGATGTATGCCGCAACACCATTACTCGTCGGTGCTTAGGTTAGGAATAGTAAATGAAAACGTGGTGCCCTGGCCGGGTGACGAGAATACGCGTATGTCGCCGCCCATCTTGTCGAGCACTTCTTTTACGATATAGAGGCCTACACCGCATCCGGTAGACTGTTGAGAGCCCCGGAAGAAGAGGTCGAATATTTTACTTTGCACGTCCGAGGGCATGCCTATGCCGTTGTCTCTCACTTCAAATTCGGCGTGGTCGTTAAAGACTTTGATGCCGACGAAGATTTCTTTTTTCTGTTTGGCTGCATCGTGAAACACGATGGCGTTGCCGATGAGGTTCGAGAATATTACGCGCAGGCGACCTTCGTCAGTGTACAGGGGCATGCTTGCATCGATGCTCATGTCGAAGGTTATTCCTTTTTCTCCAAGCTGGTCAAGGTACTCACCCATCACCAGCGTCATCACGCGCTGGCTGTCGACGGCGCGGGTGGTCAGGTCTTTCTTTGAGTTTGCCAAGAATTGTTCAAGTTCGTTGAGTAATGATTCCATTTTCTTTACGGTCTTATCTATGGACGTTAATACCATTTTTGGATCGAGGTCTGGGTTGTCTTGCGATGCCCTGAGCAAATTCACAAGCCCGGAAATCGACTTCAGCGGACCTCTCAATGAATGAGAGCAACTATAGAGAAACTGATCAATCGCCGTTTTTGCTTTCAAAAGCTCTTCTGCTTTCGCAGACCGTGTCGGTTTCGTCGATACCACATTGGTATCGATTATTGCTGGCTTTAGTGCCTTCATGGGTTGTTGGTTAACGTTGACAGTACAAAGGTGGCCCTTCCGCGGCCGCGAAAGATCAGGAGGGTACGGATTGTAAGAAATCAGGTTTTCCCTTAGTTCGCCAGGGACGGGGCTTGAAAGAGACGAAAATAGAGTGGGTCGTTTATTTCTTTTTCACTTCGATAATGCCGTGCTCTATGGCATATTTTACCAACTGGGCCGTGTTTTTGAGCCCCAGTTTATCTTGGATGTGCATTTTGTGGGTCTCTACGGTCTTGATGCTGATAAACAGTTCGTCGGCTACTTCTTTCAGGCTTTTGCCGTAGGCTATCCACATGAGCACTTCTTCTTCGCGGCGCGTGAGATCGCCGGATTTTTTCGGACGCGAGCCTTTCCCACCTTTTTCTTTTACATAAAAGTCCTGAAATACCAGGGCGGTTATTTCCGGACTGAAGTATCGCTCGCCGCGCATGGCGGTTTCGATGGCTGTCATCAGGGTTTCCTTATCGGTGTCTTTCGGCACATAGCCGTCGATGCCTGATTTGATGCCGGCAGTGATGAAGTCTTTGTTGACCTCACTGGAAACCAGGATGATCTTTATGTTTGGATTGTGCTCTTTGATCCACCGGGTAGCTTCAATACCCGTCATACCTTTCATCATTATGTCCATCAGAAACAGGTCGGGATGCATTTGGTTGGCCAGGTTCACAGCCGCCTCGCCGCTATCTACATTTCCTACAATGTCGATGGATGGGTTATCCCTGAGAAGAGCCATGAGGCCCTCGCGCATGAGGGTATGATCATCGGCCAATGCCACTCTCACTTTCTTTGTCATGCCAACAACTCGTTAACGGTTTGCAATATCATGTCCACCGTACTCGGTTTCTTAATATACCTATTTGCACCCAATGATAAAACTTTGTTTTCCGCCTCGTGCGGCGGCTTCGCCGAAAAGACGATGATTGGGATTTGACTTAGTCGTGGGTCTTCTTTCATTTTGATGATAAACTCTACGCCATCAAGCTCCGGCATTACGAGGTCGGTGATGATCAGGTCCGGGAGAAGTGTCTCAAGTTTTTTTAGGGCTACCGCGCCATTGGCTGATTGTTCCACTGCAAAGTCTTCCATTTCAAGGAAGGCCGTGAGATTCTCTCTCAGATCGGGTGTGTCTTCTACCAATAGTATTGTCTTGTTCATGTGGTTGGGGTTGTTAGGGGCGTTGTGCTTGCCGGATTGAGATTGGGTAATGTAATTGTGACGGTGGTACCCCGGCCGAGCTGGCTTTCTACTTTTATCGATCCTTGGAGTAACTCAACCGCTTTCTTTACGATGGATAACCCGAGGCCGGTTCCCTGGATGGACGCGACGTTGCTGGCGCGATAGAATGACCCGAAGAGATTTTTCATATCGTCTTCCGGTATGCCAAGCCCCTCGTCCCTAACTTGTATGCGAAGCAGTTCCAATTGGTCGTCCGCAACCAGGTACACCTTGTCTTTGCCAGGGGAAAACTTGATGGCGTTGGTGAGAATATTGATAACAATGTTGCGAATCAGTTTTTCATCTGTATTGAAAGTGCGGTACCTGGTATCGAAAGAAAATATGATGTCGTGACTTTTTCGAGTGCTTTGTTCCACCTCGCTTACCAGTTGCCGGATCAGGTCGGCAAGGTCGACCGGATCTACGTTGATCATGATCTTTCCTGCCTCTGATTTTCCGATCATGAGCACATCGTCTAGCAGGTGCGTCATGTGGTCTACTTGCTTATCGATGTTGGCGAGTTTCTGGTCGATGTCGCCGGGGTTCAGTTTGTGTTTGTATTTTTTGATGAACCCGGAGGCGATGGAAATCGTGGTGAGCGGCGTCCGGAACTCGTGCGAGGCGATCGACACAAACTTGCTTTTCATTTCCACCAGTTCTTTTTCCTTTTGCAGGGCCACGTTGAGCTCGCGGGTACGGTCGTCCACCATTCTTTCCAGCCCTTGGCGGTAGCGAATTACCTCGGTAAGATCCTGGCCTACGCAAATGGCACCGACGATATTCTTGTTTACATCGCGTCGTGGCGACACGCTCATG
>JAAURZ010000004.1 GCA_012031955.1 Bacteroidia bacterium | reverse complement strand
GTATTGTGCAGCATCAAGGCGTTGCGATCGGTCGAGCGCGTATTTTAAAATGCGCTTACCCTCCGGCGGTTCCACTTTTTTCACACGGTTTCCCCATTCAATGAGCGCTGTAATCTCAAGGGCGGCGTCATCTAGCGAACTTGCCGTCGCCTTGGCCTGCTCATAAAACGAGGTAAGTGAATCGATAAGGACAAATGGGCAGGAGTTGCAGGAAAATATCGAACCGCTTCCTGCCGGTGGATTCGTCGAGCTTCTCGTATAGGCTATCATACTTTCTATCCTGGCAGAACCCGGTGAATGCGGTGAGCGAGAGGAAAGCGACAAACACCGGCCATGGGGGAAACCAACACGCTTGCTTCGTGCCAAGTGGGCTCATAGATTATTATATAAATAAATTTAGCGAAATCGCCGGCCAGCCGCAAAATGCGCCGGCGGCACCCACCTAAGTTGACTTGCCTGCCGGGGATGGAATGCCGGGCGGCGGCCTGGCACATCCATCCTGACAAACCGTGACGTGCCCGATAATTTCATTTGTCCCGAACCATTCCTTAGTACATTTTTGTATTCCCTGAGACCCTAACAAGCACGATGAGGAAAGCAACGGCAGAACGAAAGGCCCCGACAGACCTGACTGGATTTGAAAGCATTGAGATCGTTGGCGCACGCGAACATAATCTGAAAAACATTAGCCTGAGCTTTCCGCGAAACAAGCTGATAGTCATTACCGGCATCAGCGGAAGCGGCAAGTCGTCCCTCGCCTTTGATACTATCTACGCCGAAGGGCAACGCCGTTACATGGAGAGTTTTTCAGCCTACGCCCGCAGCTTTATTGGTAACCTGGAGAGACCCGATGTCGACAAGATCAACGGCCTCAGCCCGGTTATCTCTATCGAACAGAAAACCACCTCGCGCAACCCACGGTCTACTGTGGGCACCGTAACGGAAATATACGATTTCATGCGACTGCTCTATGCGCGAACAGCCGAGGCATATTCGTACCTCACCGGCGACAAAATGGTGAGGCAGTCGGAGGAACAGATCCTCGACACCATTCTCCAGAATTTCAAAAACAAAAAACTGATTGTACTCGCGCCCGTGGTGAAGGGTAGAAAAGGACACTACAGGGAGCTGTTCCAGCAGATTCGAAAATCCGGCTACACCAAAGTGAGGGTCGACGGCGAGCTGCTCGACATTACCGCCAAGATGCAGGTGGACCGCTACAAGATCCACGACATTGAGGTTGTGATAGACCGTATCGTGGCCGACGCGAAAGACCGACACCGGATTGGTCAGTCAATAGGCAAGTCGTTGAAAGAAGGAAAAGGCGTGATAATGGTGATGGAAGAAAACGGGAAGGTCCACCACTTTTCTAAATTCCTGATGGATCCCAAAACTGGGCTGTCGTACGACGAGCCCGCGCCAAACACCTTTTCTTTCAACTCACCCTATGGCGCGTGCCCCGTGTGTAACGGACTGGGACAGGTTGAGGAAATTACGGAGGAGTCGGTTATACCCGACAGGTCGCTGAGTATAAGCCGCGGCGGAATTCTGCGCTGGGTGAGTACAGAGACATCTGGATTTTCAAAAAGGTGGAAGCGATACTCAAGCGCTACAAACTCACACTTACCACACCGATCAAAAACATTCCCGATGAGGTGCTGCGCGTGCTGCTCTATGGCGACGAAATGCCCGTGGCTGTGCCGTCGGTCAAGTACCCGGGCACGGAGTGGAACACTCGCTTTGAAGGAATTGTAAACTTTCTTGAGAAGCAACGGGACGAAGGCACCGACGCTATGAAACGTTGGGTCGAAGACTTCATCATCATTCGCACCTGCCCGGAGTGCAGCGGGTTGCGGCTCAAGAAAGAGTCGTTGCATTTTCGGATCGACGGAAAGAACATTGCCGAGTTGGCGATGTTCGATATAGAAACGCTAGGCAAGTGGTTCGAGGGACTTGAAGATCGCCTGAACGACAAGCAACGCGTGATTGCCACGGAGGTGCTGAAGGAGATAAGGAAACGAATCGGATTTCTGCTCGATGTCGGTCTTGATTACCTCCATCTCAACAGGCCATTGCGAACGCTCAGCGGCGGCGAGGCGCAGCGCATCCGACTCGCGACACAGATAGGTACACAACTGGTAGGCGTGCTGTACATACTCGACGAGCCGAGCATCGGCCTGCACGCGCGCGACAATGTGAAGCTGATAAAAGCGCTGAAAGACCTTCGCGACTTGGGCAACTCGGTAATCGTCGTAGAGCACGACAAGGAGATGATGCTGGAATCGGACTACATCATTGATATTGGTCCAGGCGCGGGGCGGCATGGAGGGCAGGTTGTAGCAGAGGGCGCACCCGCCGATTTTGTAAGAAACAAAAGCCTTACCGCGAGGTACCTCAATGGAGTGGCCACCATACCCTTCAGCAAAGACCGCCGCAAAGGCAAAGGCGAAAGCCTGGTGCTCACAAAGGCATCGGGCAAACAACCTGAAAGAAAGTAGACCTCAACATTCCGTTGGGAACGCTCACCTGCATTACCGGTGTGTCGGGCAGCGGCAAGTCGACACTGATACATGAGACCCTTTTTCCGATCCTTAATAAAGCGTTCTTCCGGTCGCGCGCCGAACCAATGCCTTATGAGGCCGTCGACGGGCTGCAGCATCTCGACAAAGTAATTGAAGTGGATCAATCACCAATCGGCAGAACCCCGCGATCGAATCCGGCCACTTACACGGGTGTGTTCACCGACATACGCGACCTGTTTGCACAGTTGCCTGAAGCGAAGATCAGAGGTTATAAAACGGGCCGCTTCTCATTCAACGTAAAAGGCGGCAGGTGTGAAACCTGCGAAGGAGCCGGGTTGCGACTGATTGAAATGGAATTTCTCCCCGACGTATACATACCGTGCGAAACGTGCAAGGGTAAGCGATACAACCGCGAAACCCTGGAAGTAAGGTTCAAAGGTAAGTCGATCGCCGACGTGCTGGACATGACCGTAGAGGAAGCGGTGGGCTTTTTTGAAAACCAGCCCAAGATATTGCGCAAAATACAGACCCTTAACGAAGTGGGCCTGGGCTACATTTCCCTGGGTCAGCATGCCACCACCCTGTCGGGCGGCGAAGCGCAGCGCGTGAAGCTTGCGACCGAACTGTCGAAGCGCGACACCGGCAAAACATTTTATATCCTCGATGAGCCAACCACAGGGCTACACTTTCAGGACATAGCCCACCTGCTGGCTGTGCTGCAGAAGCTTGTGGACAAAGGCAACACGGTGCTGGTGATCGAACATAACATGGACATCATAAAGGCCGCAGACTATATTGTGGACCTGGGGCCGGAAGGTGGAGCCAAGGGCGGAAGGATCATAGCCAAAGGTACCCCGGAGGCAGTCGCCAAAAACCCGGCAAGCTATACCGGCAAGTTCCTGAAACCCGAGTTGACATAACCGGCAGTATGCTGCGTGCGAAAAAAAACTAGCTTGCGCACATATGAATTCACAAGTTCGACAATACCTGTTTGCCGGCATCTTTCTGATGGTGGCGATCTATGAACTCTTCGAAAAAGACTGGCTCGAATTCAGTCTTTATGCCGTAGTGGGGACGGCGTTCGTCGTTAACGCCCTTTCGCGTGAGCCCCGGCTGGCACATATCAGGAAGGCCCTGGTTATTGCCTCGTGGACATTCATACTCGCATCCGGCATCCTTTTGCTTTACGTACTTCAATTTCGATTCTGATCCTTCCTACATTTACACAAATGGAGAAGAAGGAGGCAGGCGAAACCTGTAATATTGCGCCTGAACCAGAATAATGGTGAATAAGCGCCGCATATATTGGACTTTGCAAATAGGGGGGTGGTTACTGTATGCGGCTATCCAGATCGGCTTTGGCGCCGTGGCCCTGGAAACGGTCAACCCGCGCAACGTTATTTTTCTTGTCTTCGAGGCCTTGTTCTGCCTCATCGTTACCCACCTCTTCCGGCACCTGCTCGCCCGGCGGGCCTGGCTGCACCTGAACATGGCCCGGCTTATGCCGCGAATCGTCGCAAGCGTGCTCGTGATGGGCCTCGTAGTGTACACACTTCGTATGCCAGTGTCACTCGGCCTCGGCCTTTACGACGCCAGCATTGTTTTCAGTCCGGAGCGCATCGCCGTTTTCACCGCGTACTACGCTTTCATATTTTTCCTGTGGGCCGTCTTCTATTTTACCTATCACTATTTTGAACGCTACAACAAGTCACTGAAGTACGAAGCGTCGATGATTGAAATAGAACTTGCCAACCTGCGGTCGCAACTCAACCCCCATTTCATTTTCAACGCACTCAACAGCATACGCGCCCTCGTAGATGAGAACCCGTCGAAATCGAAAGAAGCCATCAACCAACTGTCGAACATACTTAGGAACTCGCTGACACCCGACAAAAAGGGGCTCACAAAATTTGATGACGAACTGCGGATGGTAAAAGATTACCTCGGCCTTGAAAGCATCCGGTTCGAAGAGCGCCTGCGCACCGACTTCCAGATAGACCCCGTGTCGTATAATTGCCTGGTGCCGCCGCTCATGATTCAAACGCTGGTGGAGAACGGCATCAAGCATGGCATCTCGAAACTGAAAGAGGGAGGAACTATTCAACTAAAAACGATCGTTGCAAAAGATCATCTCAAAATACAAGTACGGAACAGCGGCCAACTGATCAATGGCATGAAGCGAAGTAAGAAAGGACTGGGTATCAAGAATACCATTCAACGCCTTCGCATCATCTACGGCGACGACGCCACTTTCCGCATGACCAATGAAAATCATAATTTTGTTTTAACTGAAATAATTATTCCGCAAATCGAGTCTTATGAGAGCATTAATCGTTGACGATGAACGTCTGGCACGCAAGGAGTTGATCAAGTTACTGGAGGAGCATCCAAGCATAGAAATTGTAGGCGAGGCCATGAACGCCGACGAGGCGTACCAGATGGTGAATGAGCTGAACCCCGACCTGTTGTTTCTGGACATACAGATGCCGGGCAAAACGGGTTTTCAACTGCTCGAAATGCTCGACTCCGTGCCGTTGGTCGTATTCACAACAGCCTACGACGAGTTCGCCATCAAGGCTTTTGAAGTGAACGCCCTCGACTACCTGCTGAAGCCGATACAAGCCGAACGCCTTGCGGAAACAGTGTCGAAGATCGCCAACAAGGAGCGCGCGAAGGCAGCCGCGCGGGGAGGTGAAAAAAGCTTGGCCTCAACGACCAGGTGTTTGTGAAAGATGGCGACCGCTGCTGGTTCGTAAGCCTGTCGAACGTGCGCATGTTCGAATCCGACGGCAACTACATCAAAGTATATTTCGATACCAATCGCCCCATGATCCACAAATCGCTCAACGCGCTGGATGAGAAACTTGACGAGCGTGCGTTTTTTCGCGCAAGCCGCAAACACATTATTAATCTGAGTTGGGTGGAAGGTATAGAACCGTGGTTTAACGGAGGCCTTATGGTGCGCTTGAAGGGCGGCGATAAGGTGGAGGTAAGCCGCAGGCAGGCGGCGAAATTTAAGGATATGATGAGTCTGTAAAGCGTCTTACTTCAGCACCAGATCGATCAGCTCTTTTTGAACATTCCAGTCTTTGGCGAGTTTCAGCATCGCCGTAGCTTCCATTTCTGTCACATAGCCCTTCAGGTTGTTTGCCTGCCACACCATGTTGATGAGCGCGATCCGTTTCTCGCGCGGGTAGTCGCCGATGATTTCATTGAGATAGCTGCGCGCACGATCGAAAGCGGTGATGTAGTCTTCGGCGATAAATTCGAGCGACCATTTGTACGCGTCGCGGGCGTTTAACTCGGTGGCCGTCTTGTCGAGATCTTTTTTTTCTTCCTCGTCGAGGCCGTGGTAGTGAAAGATAACGGATTTAAGCAGTAGGTAAACCTTCTTTTCTTCTTCTGATTCCATGGTGCAATGAAGCCGGAAGTTACAAAACTTCCGTTAGGTTGTATAATATCGGTTTGCTTGGGCTCACATCCAGTTCAAGGCTCGCCACCTGCAAGTTGAGCAGGTACAACCCGTTCGCCAATTTCTCCCGGCACGTAAATAAGTTCAGTAATCGTAGCGTGCGTTCGTCGTGCGCCCTGCAGTTGCCAGAATGCTTTGTGCGCCGCGAGACGCCCGCCGTCGTCCTCTTTATCCACACTCGGTAAGTCGATGAGCAAGTGGCTCACCTGGCGGGCCGCAAGCAACTGCGCCGCCGCGCTGTCAAGGTAAGGCGGGTTGGCTCCGGAGTAGTTTCGTGTAAGCTTCGCCACCGTGTTTGGAAGCGTGCGTATCACAACGGCCTCGACACCTTTGTAACGCAGGGAGGCACGTAGTGCTTCCGCAGTTATCACGGCATCGTCTTGCACCAGTTCGGGAGCCACGGTGACCAGCTCCGCCATGAAGTGAAACCGTCGGATGCTGCTGTTGATACTTGTGTCGTCGGCGGTGAGGTGCCCGAGGCATTCCGTGTGCGTGCCGTTGCCATGTGGCGTGATGTGTATTTTGTGATGATTAACACTGCCACCCTCTTTCACGCTGCCCACAAAATCGCCCGACCGGATCACCTCAAACACCGGTGGGTCGGCCCAATAACAAATGGGATTGACCGCGCCATGCCTGAGCGGAATGGAAATGTCGAGCGGCGCGGCAAGGTCAGCCTCGTAACGACGCGACCCGTGTTGTAGAGAAATAGTCATAGCACATATAGTCAAAAAAACATATCGGCAGCAATCTTGTCGGCCATCAGCCGGCCTTTGGATGAAAGTACGAGCACATGGTTGTCAACACTAGCCAGTCCGTTGCTTACCAGATCACGAATATACGCACCCCTTGTTGCCAGCAAGTCGAACCCCATCTTTTCCTTCATCCACTGCAAGTCGCATCCCCACGTAGTACGCAGGCGCGTGAGTACGTACTCATTGGCCAGATCTTCCGGCGTTAGCACTTCGCGCTCGGCGGGCACGGTGCCGGCCTCAAGGGCTTTGATGTAGCGCGTATTGTTCTTCACGTTGAATTGCCGAAGCTTGCCATCGTACGAATGGGCGCTTGGACCGATGCCAAGGTATTTTTTCTGCAGCCAGTAACTGCTGTTGTGACGCGATTCAAACCCGGGCTTGCCGAAATTGGAAACCTCATACTGCACATAGCCGGCGCGTTGCAGGTGCGCCATCAGCATTTCCAGTTGCGCGCCAGCCACATCGTCGTCCACAGGCACCAGCTTGCCTTTCGCGGTCCAGTTGCCAAAGACGGTACGTGCCTCATGGTAAGCGAATAAGACGAAACGTGTTCCGGGTTGAGCGCTATCACCTTCGCGATGTCTTCAGCCCACATCGCGTCCGACAGGCCGGGCGTTCCATAAATGAGGTCGACACTCATGTTTTGAAACCCCGCTTCCCTTGCAAGCGCATAGCCACGAAGTGCGTCGGCGCCGGAGTGAACCCGATTTAGAAACTTGAGGATATCGTCGTGAAAAGATTGTATTCCAAAGCTCAGTCTGTTTACCCCGGCGTTAAGCCACTGTTCGAGATTGCGCCTGGAGGCGTCGTCGGGATTGGCCTCAAGCGTCACCTCGGCATCCTTTGCCAAACCCAACCGCGCCACCCGGTCCATCAGGCGCATCAACAAAGTGGCATCGAGCAACGAGGGTGTGCCGCCACCGAAGTACAGCGTGTCCACCTGCTCGCCTTCAAGAAATTGATGTTGCAGTTCCAACTCCCGGCACATGGCGTCGACCATCGCATCGCGGTGGTCGACGCTCGTCGAAAAATGAAAATCACAATAGTGACATGCCTGTCGGCAGAAAGGGACGTGGATGTATACACCGGCCATGGAGTTGCAAAGCTACATGACGAAACGAAATTGGCATGGTGATGAATCGGTGCGATTATGATATTTTTGGCCACGATGAAATTGCGAGCCTTCCCCGCCATCACAGCCCTGTTGCTCAGCTTCGTGTTTATATCCGGCTTCAGCCAGCCGGTGCCCGACAGCGTAATCAATCTGAAACCCAGGTGGCAGGTTTACGACGGCACGCAGTACGTGCCCTTCGATGCATTGCCGGGGCGGCCGTCGAGTATCTACTTTAGACTGGAGCGCGCGTCGCCTGGCGAAAGACTCATGGTCATGAGCAGCATGCCGTTCACATTCCTGATAAACAATAAATTGATTGCCGGCCAAACAAGTGCGCT
Source organism: Bacteroidia bacterium (assembly GCA_012031955.1). The sequence continues at coordinate 8,511 of JAAURZ010000004.1, read as the reverse complement.
GAATCTCGCTGCCGACAGCCTCATTGCCAAGCATGGCGACAGCGACGGCATCTGGATATCCATTCACCAACGCAAGATTGCATTCACAAGCCTGCGCACCTGGCTCACGCGGCCGAAGGCTGCACCCGAGGCGGGCGCCCTGTCCAGGCCACGATCTTTCTTCCGCGACTTCATCATCCTGAGCACACTGGTGCTGCTTGTGCTGCTCGTTGTTATAGTGCAACTCAATGCGCGGCTCGCCGCAGATTATTTTTCTGTTACCCGCATATTTTCGATACGTGAATCGACCGACAGAATTTCGGAAGCAAGGCTCACCGACGGCGTAAACGTTTTGTTTTACTGCTACACCGGCCTGATCGTAGGATTGTTTCTCATGATCATATTCCGCTTCGCGCCGTTCCCGTTTCCAGTTGCGGTATCATTCCAGTCGCACACGTTGCCCATGGCAGTGCTCAACTGGTTACTGTTAAGTGTATTGGTGCTTGGCGCCATCTTTTGAAATTCCTCGTTCTTCAAAGCGTTACATGGCTGTTCAACATGCAAGAACAAACCCAGTTGCAATTCCTGAACTGGATCCGCCTGTTGCTCATCACCTTCGGAGCGCTGCTTGCAATCGTACTGATCTACAACCTGAGTCATGGCGCCAATGCCGGCGTATACGCATTCCTCTACGCTGCGGTGCGTTGGGTTTTCGCTGGCTGGGTGGTGCTGATCTTTTTTAAAGTAGCGGGAAAAGCAGAGTTCAGCAAGTTCCATATATTTTCGTACATTTGTGCCACCGAAGTAATACCGCTGTTGATTACCATCAAACTTCTATACAATTAGCCTGAATACGACAAGTGTTGATATGAGTGAGATCGCTAATGAAAGGATGCGTAAGGTGAAAAGTATCCTCGTAACTCAAGATTTTCCTGCCGATACCAATTCACCTTACCTGAAGCTAGCAGAAAAGTTCAACCTGAAGATCGACTTCAGGCCCTTCATTCAAGTGGAGCCTGTTCCAGTCAAAGAATTCAGAAAACAGAAAATAGACATCCTCAATCATACCGCGGTGATATTCACAAGCCGCAACGCGGTCGACCATTTCTTTACGACTTGCGCCGAGTTGAAACTTGAAATGCCTCCGGAGATGAAGTACTTCTGCATCTCTGAACAGACGTCGAACTACCTGCAGAAGTACATTGTGATTCGCAAGCGAAAAATCTTTACAGGCCTCAAGACAGCACAAGACCTTCTTGAAATCCTGAAGAAACACAAGAACGAAAAGTATCTCTTCCCATGCTCCGATATCCGGAAGAACGACATCCCCGACTTCCTTCGCGAAAACGGGTACCAGTACACCGAAGCAATCATCTATCACACCGTTGCCAGTGATCTTTCGGATCTCACCGAGGTATTCTACGACATACTCGCGTTCTTCAGTCCGTCGGGTATAAACTCGTTGTTCGTGAACTTCCCCAAGTTCAAACAAAATAATACGCGCATTGCAGCGTTCGGACCTACAACTGCGAAGGCGGTGAACGACGCGGGGCTTATTTTGGATATTCGAAGCACCGCTACCGAATGCACCGTCGATGACCGGCGCCCTCGAACTTTACATTAAGAAGGTGAACGGCATTAAATAACTGCTTCATTGCGTGTATTTTAGAAACTCGCCTTTTTTATTACACTTTAATTACATGACGGTTGAAAGTGTCGTAAAAAAGCGCTTACTTTAGCTTCTGCTTTAAGTTTTTTAGACTTGATACTCAGGAGGACCCCATACTTTTTTGCGCTGATGTTTCTGGCGTCTGAGGTGTTTGCCCAACAAGATGCCCAGTTCACACAGTACAGTGTTCAACAACCTGTTCATCACGCCCGCATATGCCGGTGTAGATGGCGTTACCAAGATCACGGCCTTTCACAGGAGCCAGTGGCTGGGCTATCAATCGAGTTTTGGCGACGGCGGCGCGCCCTCTACACAGATGGTAAGCTTTACCACGCCCGTATATAAACTGCGAAGTGGATTCGGCGCTTATGTTGTGAATGATAAACTCGGGCCGCAAAACAACCTGGAGATACAAGCCAACTATGCCTATCATCTGGGTATCAGAGAATCCAAGCTCAGCTTCGGCATACGGGTGGGTGTGTTTAGCCAGACACTCGACTATGACAAGTACAGAGCCATTCAGCCCGACGACGAATTGCTGAAAGACAAGGTTGGCAAAGACTCTCAGATCAAACCCGACATGGCTTTTGGCGTGTTCTACCGGACGGAGAAATGGTATGCAGGTGCAGGGTTCAATCACCTCCTTAAGTCGGAGTTCGACTTTGGTGTGCAAAATCAGCGCAACTCACTCGAGAATCACCTCAACTTCACCGCGGGCTACATTTATGAAGTAAACTTTGATCTTAAGGTGAGTCCAACCGTCCTCGTAAAAACAGATTTCAACGAGTATTCTTTCGACATCGGGCTTATTGCCACTCTAAAAGATACGATGTGGGGCGGCTTGTCGTTCAGACAATCCGAGGCTGCCATTTTGATTCTCGGCTACAGCCTGTTGAAAGACAAGTCCCTGAAAATTGGGTATTCATTGGACTATATCATTAAAGACCAGGAAGCCAAGCAGCCGACGTCGCATGAAATCATGCTGAGCTACGAGTTACCAGTGAACCCGGGCAGCGGTAAAAAAGTCGTTCGGACCCCCAGGTATAGGCACTAAACGACAAATGGTTTTGCGTTTTTTGAGATTTTAATGAATTTGGTACTCACTTTTTTAAAATAGACCCATTAACACTAAATTTCGGATTCCTTATATTCTTTTGACTAATTGAGCAAGAAGCTATGAATAGATCGATCTCGTCAAAACTTGTTTTACTCGTCACCGGGCTGGCAGCGAGCGCGTGTGGCTTACTAGGCCTCGGCGGAAAGGGCGGAGACCAAGGCGAGCTGGTCGGTGTACCCGGCCGTGAAGGATGGGTAATGACGATACCCTATGGTATGGTGCCCATTCCCGCTGGTACGTTCCATATGGGACAGGCGGATGAAGATCCTGCTTCTACGCAGATCAACTTTAACAAACAGGTTACGATCGGCTCGTTCTTTATGGACGATACCGAAATTACCAACAACGAGTACCGTCAGTTCACCAACTTCTTCCTCGTCGACAATGGAAGTCTTGAAGGATTCGAAACTGTGGATGCTGAAACTTTCAGACAACTCTACTATCCTGATACAACGTCATGGGTAAAGGACTTTGCGCACCACATGGGCGATCCAATTCAGGACTACTACTATTGGCACCCTGGCTACGACGACTACCCGGTGGTGGGTATCAACTGGGACGCTGCCGTCTTTTTCGGCAAATGGAGAACAGCCTATCTCAACGACTATCGCAAGAGTGTAGGCGACTTCCCGATGCCTGGCTTCAGGCTCCCGTCCGAAGCTGAGTGGGAATATGCAGCTCGCGGCGGCAGAGACCTCGCCAAGTATCCTTGGGGTAACCCGTACATACGCAACGCGAAGGGTTGCATGCTGGCCAACTTCAAGCCCGGCCGTGGCAACTTCTACGATGACGGCTTCGCTTACAGCTCTCCCGTGCAATCTTATTTCCCCAACGACTATGGTCTTTACGACATGGCCGGAAACGTAGCCGAGTGGTGTCTCGACGACTTCAACCCGGCGTCCGTTCCTACCGTGTGGGATCTCAACCCACAGTACATCGACAAGAGAACAGATCCCGAGAGCAGCTCTTACGATCCTAAGATTCCACCCAAGAAAGTAGTGCGCGGCGGATCGTGGAAAGATGTTGCTTATTACCTCGAAACCGGAACAAGAGTGTATGAATTTAAAGATTCAACCAGGGCATACATTGGGTTCAGATGTGCTATGACCCACCTGGGCCGTTCATCCGGCACTGAATTTTAAAATTCAAGAACTCTGATATATATTTATTTAAGTATCAACTCGATCAAATAGGCAAAAACTTAAACCATTAAAAAAATGAGCAAGAAAAAAGGCGGATTTGCTGAGCTACTCTTTAAGACCATAATGCCAAAAGTTTATGGTATCGGTGCAGCAGTTGTTATTATTGGTGCTTTGTTTAAAATCCTTCACTTAACAGGTGCGGACGAAATGCTGATGATAGGTCTCTCTACCGAGGCTGTGATCTTCTTCTTGAGTGCATTTGAGCCGCCACACCAGGAGCCGGATTGGTCGAAGGTGTATCCTGAATTGGCCGAAGACTATGAAGCGCCTGCAGCACCCACACGCATCAGCAACAAGCAGGGTGCATCCCTCACGCAGCAGCTCGATGTCTCCCTGGAAAAAGCCAAAATTGGTCCTGAGTTGATGGAAAGCCTTGGAAAGGGCCTCAATAATCTTGCAGAATCCGCCAAGAAGATGTCCAACCTGTCCGACGCCGCAGTAGCCACTAACGACTATGCCAACAATGTAAAGAAGGCATCCACCCAGTTGGTTGAAATGAACAAGTCATACGATGTTGCCATCAAGGCGGTGTCGAGCATGTCTGAAGCATCTAAAGATGCAGGCGAGTACCACTCGCAAGTGCAAAAAGTAACAAAGAACCTGGCCGCGCTGAACTCAGTGTACGAAATGGAACTGAAGGATGCCGACAGCCACGTGAAGAATATGAACAAGTTCTACGAAAGCCTTACCGGAGCTATGCAAGGGCTTTCTAAAGTGGGCGACAATACAGCTCGCTTTACGACTGAGTTGGGTAAACTGAGCGATAACCTCACCGCCCTCAACAAGGTGTATGGAAGTATGCTGACTGCCATGAAAGGTGGCGGACAAAACTAGGTTGTTGTAGTAGTTAGTTTTTTAACCAAGAGAAAACCAATTAACCATGGCGGGTAAAAAGGAAACTCCCAGGCAGAAGATGATCGGTATGATGTACCTCGTACTGACAGCACTTCTGGCGCTCCAGGTAAGTAATGCTGTGTTAGAAAAGTTTGCCATCATCAACGAAACGATGGTAACACTTGTTGAAGATGGCAACAGAAAAAGCTCCGAAATACTCTCGGCCATTGTGGCCGAAGCGGGTAAGAGTCAGAAGCCAGGTGTGGTGAAGGCTAAGGAAAATGCGCAGAAGGTGCGTCAGCTCACGCAAACCACGCTTCAAGGCATAGATGACCTGAAGAAGAAAATGATGGAGACTTCGGGCACCGAAAAAATTGACGAGGCTTTCATCAACGACCACAGTTCCAAAGTGGCCACCATGATGATCGACAAGAGCAACCCTGAAGGCAAGAACTTTGAGAACCTGCTGAAAACCTATACCAAGCAACTCGAAGAGTTATCTGGTCTCCAGTTTGGAAACCTGGCACGTCCTCCAAAAGAGATTCCCATTTTTGCCGGAGACAAAGACCACGTGCGCAAAGACTTCCTCACGTTCACGTTCGAGAATACACCTCCCATCGCTGCCCTTGCCTCAGTAACACAGATTCAAACCGAGATATTGGAGTATGAAGCGAGAGCTTTAGACAAGCTTCGCCAGGACGCCGGTGCGGGCACCATTCGTTTCGACAAATTTGTACCGATGGTGCGCGCCAAATCTAATACGGTAGCAGCGGGTGCAAAATATGAAGCGGAATTGTTCCTCACAGGTTCATCAACCGCAATCCTCCCGGAATTCTATCGCGACGGTCAGAAACTTCCTGTAGTGGACGATCCTACCGGCGTAAAAATGGGTAAGGTTGAATTCACCGCGTCAGGTGGCGGATACAACGACAAGGGTATTGCTACCAAAAGCTTTAAGGCGGAGATCAAGATGAATGACACCACATTCACCACGGCTATAGAATATTTTGTGGCGCAGCCCGTTATCCGTGTAACAACCGGCAACGCTCCTACGCTGTATATGAACTGTGGTAACAATGTGAATATTGAAGTGCCCTCGCTGGGTTCGGACTACAATCCCACGTTCAGCGCGAGTGGCGCCACCATCATCAAGGGCGACAAGCCGGGTAAGGTGACTATCATACCTTCGCAGCGCAAGGTAAGCGTAGCGGTAAGCAACGCAGGCACAGCGATCGGCACACAGCCTTTCGATGTGAAGCCGATTCCCAAGCCGTCGTATGTGGTATACGACAACACCGGGAAGGAAATTGACAAAAAGAACGGTGTCCGCGGAAGTGCCCTCACAGGCATTCGCGTGAAGGCGGAACCCGAAGATAACTTCAAACAGGAAGTACCCAAGGATGCCCAGTACCGCATCCGGACCATGGAAGTGATCCATGCACGGGGTACACAACCTGTAAACAGAATGACTGCCACCAACGAAAACATCGATCTCGCACAATGGAGATCCGGTTTCAAACCTGGCGACCGCATTGTAATTGAAGTGAAGACTGTGACACGCAGAACCTATCAGGGACAAGATGAGAAGGTTGACGTGCGCAATGAGATCTATACTGTGCCCATTCAATAATCTAACTATATGTTGAAGAGAATTTTTTATTCGGTTTTCCTGTCTACTCTTTCAGTTGGTGCATTCGCACAGGCCGAAGTGGCCGGTGCGGAAGTAGAAAATGCGTACCGTGAAGAGATTGAGGAGCAGTACAACCCCAATTCAATCAATCCAATTCCGAAATACGAGCAGCACTACAAGTTGCGTATATGGAGAACGATTGATTTGCAGGAGAAGCAGAATAAAGGGTTCTTCTCCAACAATGGTGAGGTCACCCGGATGATCATCGATGCCGTGAAGTCTGGCGAAATTACAGACATCTACGCACACGACTCGCTGACTACTAAGCTTAGCAAAGAAGAGTTTACCGATCGCCTCCGCGCAACTGCCAGTACCACTTACGAGGCATGGGATCCTGGGCGTGACTGGTATACGGACGAAATTACCGCCTATAATGGTAAGAACTATCAGGCGCTTCGCGATAACCGCGGGGCCAATCCTGAAACGTCGCCCGACGACTGGGCCGGCACATCGGCTGGTTCCGCTGTCGACTACCTGCCACGGGACATCAATATCCTGCGCCTTGTGGAAGATGTGATCTTCGACCGCAGAAGGTCGCGCTTATACTACGACGTGCAAGCCGTACAATTGATCGTGCCCGGCGCGAAGACAACTACCGGTGTTGATGAATACCTTGGCTGGTTCAAGTACAAAGACCTCGAAAAGGTGTTCCGCAATCATCCGAAAACCGCCGTGTGGTTCAACCGTCAGAATACCGCCCAGAATAAGAACTTTGCAGATGCGATTCTGCTGAGATTTGTTCCACGGACGTGATCTGGAAAATCGAGAACCCTGACGATGAGACGATCTTTGATACGTACCGCTCGAACGGTCGCCCTTACAAAGAGGCAGTGTGGGCCACCGAGTGGGCCGAAATGATGCTCATGGAAAAAGAGCACAACCTTTGGGAGTTTTAATTTAGCCTATTTGATACTTTGAATAAGGGAGACAGCGATGTCTCCTTTATTTTTTTAAGCCTTCTATTATTCTGGCTTTCTGTGTGCCTACTATCGTTTCAATTTCCTCGAAGGATGCCTCTCTTATTTTTTTTATTGACTTAAAATGTTTGAGAAGCTTTTCGGCTGTTGACTTGCCAATGCCGGAGAGATCTTCCAGTTCGGTGCGGATCGTATTCTTGGAGCGCTTATGGCGATGGAATGTTATGGCGAACCGGTGCGCCTCGTCGCGCACATGCTGCAGCAAACGCAACCCCTGCGACTTTTTGTTGATGTGTAGTGGAACCGGATCTTCGGGAAAATATATTTCCTCCAGTTTTTTGGCTATGCCCGCTACCGGCACTTTTCCATAGATGCCGAGCTCCTTCAGCGCTTCACACGCACTGCTTAGCTGACCCTTGCCGCCGTCCACCAGGATGAGGTCGGGCAGTGGACTGTTTTCTTCCAGGATGCGCTTGTACCGACGCCCCACTATTTCTTTCATGGACGCGAAGTCGTTGGCGCCAACCACACTCTTGATGTTGAAGTGGCGATAGTTTTTTTTGTCGGGCCGCGCGTTAACAAAGCGCACCATCGACGCAACCGGAGTGGTGCCCTGAAAGTTAGAGTTATCGAAGCACTCGATTACGTGGGGGAGCACTGGCAGTTGCATGTCGTGCTTAAGCACCTCCAGCACTTCCGTCTGCCGTGACTTTTTCCCTTCGCGGGCCAGCGCACGCTCCTTCTTCAGCTCCATTGCATTGCGCAAGGAAAGATCTACGAGTCTCTTTTTGTCGCCGATTTTTGGAATCACACACTCTACACCCGCAAGATCCGTAAGTTCTTCATTGCTGAAGATGGTATTGTTGGTACTGTGTGTCTGACCACGCAGTTCCAGCGCTGCGAATGTTAGAATCTCCTGGTTGGTCTCTTCGAGCTTTTTCTTGACCTCCAGTGATTTGGAAAATACAATGGAACCTTCCGTTACTTGCAAGTAATTCACATAGGCATACTGGCTCCATTGGCTCCAGATGGTAAATAACATGCCGATGTTGGTGAGCGCGCGGTTTACCGTACCAGTGACTTTGTCTGAAACTTTTCGAGCA
>JAAURZ010000429.1 GCA_012031955.1 Bacteroidia bacterium | reverse complement strand
ATATTAAACAGGATTGCGGTCCAGCGCCTCGGGTTCAAACGCCAGCGCCGGCGCGTTGCTCACCACGTCGTGCATGTAACGGTAGCCGAGGCCCCAGATGAAGCGGTTGTGTTCGCGAATGCGAATGCGATGCTGGAAGTCCATATTGTACGTATGCAGATCATCTTTCAGCGTGCCGGCGGGAGCGAGTTCCATGCCGTTGGTTTCGAGCGACGGCACCGGGTTTTTCAACTTGGTACGATCATAGTAAGCCAGCAAGTTCATATCCGAGCGGTCGGAGGATGTGTGGGTCCAGTTTGCTGTCACGTTGCCGCCGATGGCGTCCGATACGCCACCGGAAGAGAGGCCTTCGCGCCCATTGTAATAATCGCCCTGCACCGTGATCATATCTTGTTCAGACATCCGGGCGTCGTAGCGAAAGCCACCTTGCGTCATGTGCCACGCATCGGAAGCTTTATGCTCATCCGGATACATCGATTCTAGGCGGTCGAAATATTTGGCATACACGCGCACCGAGCCTTTGTTTCCAATTTGGCCTCCCCACCGCATGCCGGCAAAGCTACGCAGCCATGTGCCACCTCCGGCTTCGGCATACAACCCCTTGGTATCGCCGGATTTTTTTGTAATGATGTTGATCACGCCGTTCACGGCATTGGAGCCCCAGAGCGTTCCGCCTGGCCCGCTGATGATTTCAATGTGATCGATGTCGGCCAGCAGGTAATCCTGCCGGTCCCAGAATACGCCGGAGAAGAGCGGCGTGTATACCGACCGGCCGTCGATAAGCACCAGCAGTTTGTTGGCGAGGTCGGTGTTGAAGCCGCGCGCGCTGATGGCCCAGTCGTGCGAATTCTTCTGGGCCACGTGCAGGTTGTCTGCAAGGCGCAACGCCTCGGGTACGCTGGTGGCGCCGGCGCGTCGTATGTCTTCCGCGGTGATGATCTGCACGGCCGATGCCGTGGTGCCCAGCTTGTCGTTCCATTTGGATACCGACACAATTTCCACGGTCATCAACTGTTCAATGCTCAGTCGCTTCATTTCAGCCGTCGTGAGACTGGTGTCCGCTTCTTGTGCCATCACGGCGCTTATATGTAGGGCGACAAGGCCAAGGGTCAGGCTAAGCAGAGCGGTTAGACGAATGGTTTGACGCATGTTTCAAATACGGTTGATGATCATCCAGTACATGCCAAGGTCAGCCACAGTCTTGCTGAAGTTCTCAAATTCTATGGGTTTTACGATGTAGCTGTTGGCGCCCAGTTGGTAGGCCATTTTTATGTCGGGGTCCTGGGAGGAGGAGGTGAGAATAATGACAGGAATTGTTTTGGTTCTGGCATCGGACTTGATCCGCTCCAGTACTTGCAGGCCGTCGACTTTGGGCATCTTCAAGTCGAGGAAGATAACCTTGGGAATGATTTCGATATTTCGGTCGCTATATTTTCCTGTGGCAAACACAAAGTCCAGAGCCTCGGCGCCGTCTTGCAAATGTATCAGGTTGTTGGCCAGGTTGTGTTTCCTCAGTGCCCTGATCGCCAGTTCGGCATCGTTCACATTATCTTCAACAAGCAATATCTCAATTTCGGGTGTCATCGTTACTACAATGGTTTAGGTTCAACATGATCTTACGACCATAAGGTCGCATATAACAAAGGAGCCCACCTTCGTCCGTGTCCGACTTAGGTTGGGCTCCTTAGTAAGTTATCCTAAATATAATAAATGGCGTCGTCAAGAACTTGTACTCGTTCATTTATTCGGCGAAAAGTAATGTTGCGCGGTTGCGGTTAGAGGAGGAGGCACGTCGCTTATCGATTTGTAAAGCGCCTGATGCGGGACTTAATGGCGTGTATTTGTCCCTGTCACGAAATTGCCATTGTTTATATAGTTGAATATTGTTAGATTTTCCTGATAACTGATTGAGAAAGGAGCCCGTCCTTCGTCGGTGATGGCACATATGTGAATGTGCAGCCAGCGCCGCGGCTTGTTTGGAATGCACAGGGTCGTTTGTATGATCTTTTTCCAGGCACGCCAAAGTCGTCAATTGAGCAGCGTGCAATCAAGCCACAGGTGCCTGTGGTCGCCTTAGGTGCTGTGCGTTGTAGCCAATTGAGATTACTATGGATGGATATGGAATTGAATCTGAAAATACTCATGCTGGAGGACCTTGAGGACGACGTGGGGTTGATAGAACGGGAACTCAAAAAGGCAAAGATGCACTTCACCCTCAGGCGAGTCGACACGCGCGATGAATTTGTTGAAGCGCTGGACAGTTTCCACCCCGATGTAATACTCTCCGACCACGCCATGCCTCAGTTTAACAGCATAGAGGCGTTGAACTATTGCCGCTCCAAGGGCGTCGTGGTGCCTTTTGTGTTAGTTACTGGTACAGTGTCGGAAGAGTTTGCCGTAAACTGCCTCAAGCAGGGAGTAGACGATTACATTCTTAAGACAAACTTGTCGCGGCTGCCGAGCGCCATCACCAGCGCCCTCCGCCAGCGTGAGATGGAGCAGCAAAAAATAGAGGCGGAAAAATCACTCAAGGAACAGAACGAACAACTCCTAAAAATCAACACCGAACTCGACAGCTTTGTCTATAGTGTGTCTCACAATCTGCGTGGACCGCTTGCCTCCATACTGGGTCTCGTAAATCTGACGCGGATGGAGGACATAGGTTTTGATCATCAAAACTATTTTGATCTGATCGAGAAACGTATCATGAACCTGGATCACACCATCAGGCAGATACTGGACCACTACAAAAATGCCCGGATGGTTCTCTTCCCGAACCACTGCTGATCAAGCCCATCGTTAACGACATTTTGTGGCACCTGGAATATCTCAACAACTACAAAGAGGTTGAAGTGGTGGTTAATGTTGACGAAGACATGCGGTTTGTTTCGGATCGGTACCGCTTGTCGGTCATTCTCCATAACCTCATCACAAACGCTTTTCGGTACATTGATAATACCAAGAGCCGGAAAGGGGTAGCCATTGAGGCAAGTATCAAGGAGGATACCCTTGTGCTTGTTGTGGAAGACAACGGGATAGGAATGAAGGAAGACGTGCAAAAGCGCGCGTATGAGATGTTCTTCAGGGGCACCAACAAAAGCGACGGCGCAGGCCTCGGCTTATACATCACTAAAGAGTCGGTCGTAAAGTTGGGCGGCACCATCGACATGGCCTCGGCCGCTTCCGTCGCCGGCATGCTCAAGAAAGCCCGCGACGGATACTGGCGCGCCGAATCGCGCAATCTGCTCAACGGGCTGGGCAAGGCCATCGACGAGCAGTTCTCGCGCTGGAAGCTGACCGAAGCCGAGCGCGCCGCGTTGCTGGCGTCGATCAAGGAGGCCGAAGCCGACATCGCGGAGGGCCGCTTCATCGAGTTTGGACCGGGCGAGTTCGGCCCGTGGCTTCGCGAGCGAGTGGAGGCCATCCGCCGCAAGAAGCATGGCCCATAGGCTTCGCTACAGCGCCCGCGCGACGTCCAATGAGTGAATATAATATAAAGTGTCAACGTAAGCCCCACCCACCGTAAGCCTCACCGTAAGCCTCACCGTAAGCCCGTAAACCCCAGCATGCTAATGAGTGCATTTGGTAAAGCGTCACCGTAACTACAATGACGAGATCCGTCTCGCCCAATATCCGCTT
>JAAURZ010000428.1 GCA_012031955.1 Bacteroidia bacterium | reverse complement strand
AAAAAAATCAACCGGACTGCCCAGCCCGGTTGATCGTGTTTCCACTCTTAGACAATCAAACTAGTTATAACCAGGGTTTGCTCGAGTACTGCGCCCTGTTTGTTTCAAATTTCCCTGTTGCGGAATAGGCCATAAGTTATGATGCGCGCCTTGCAAATTCTCGAGGTTGACACTGGCCACCGCGCCGGTAAGCTTATTCTGGTGTCATCTCCAGGGGTTTAGGGCACCTGGAACGCCGAGTTTGCCATCCGAAAACGTTTGATAAATATGAAAAAACAAACGCTTCAATGCAACCGATTGCAAGTAAAAATATGCATTGTAGTTACTTGCTGCGACAAATAGTGTTCCTGGCGACCAAAAGCCACGAATAAATCAATTGCAACCGATTTATCACTTGTGCAACGCTTGTCCAACGATTGCCCACTAGCCCCTCCGTGGCCGCCACATACCGGCATACACTATATATTATATAGGTAGCACTGCCATCATGCGTGCGATGCGGCACGAAGGCTCCCCCCAATAGCATGAGACAATTGGACCACGTCTTCCAATAGTATCACCAACGAAGGTCGCGCGTCGCTAAAGATGCTATCGAACTCCGAAATTGTGCTTCTCATCGTACAATGCATTCATTATTTTTGACGAGATCAATATCCTCCAAATGAGTCAGAACACTGATGATGCGTACCGGAATCACTGGAATGAAAGGTATGAGGGAACCGAGTTCGCATTCGGCAAAGTGCCCAACGAGTTTTTCAAAGACTGGCTTCCACGTTTCAAGCCCGGCTCCATAATAATGCCCGCCGACGGCGAGGGACGCAACGGCGTTTATGCGGCCACGCTCGGATGGCAGGTGACGGCTTTCGACCTGAGCGAGGCAGGCAAGAACAAAGCCATGCAACTTGCTCGTGATAATAAAGGTTGCGCTCACCTATATGGTAGGCGACTTCGCCAACATCAAATTTGAGGAGTTGTCTTTCGATGCGATCGGCCTTATCTATGCGCACTTTCCCGCGCAACAGAAGGCTGCATTTCATCGCAGGCTCGTCACTTACCTGAAGCCGGGAGGCATTGTGATTTTCGAGGCGTTTGGTAAGAACCATCTCGAATACATTACGCGCAACCCGCAGGTGGGTGGACCCAAGGAACATGATATGCTTTTTTCCATAGAAGAGGTCATGGCAGATTTCGAAGGCTTCGAATTTTTGCTTGAGCCGAAAGAAGGGGCGCTTTACCTTAATGAGGGTGCGCGGCACAGTGGCATGGGGTCGGTTGTGAGGTTTGTAGCGAAGAAGCATGTTGCGACTTGACTTGCTGGCGCCATCCCCCCTAAGAGCAAGTCGATAGACAAGTGAACTGCGCATCAATCGCCAAGCACAAACGCAACAGGGTGTCTTTGGTAGTGACAGTTTGATAATAAATGCCCTAAGGCGCAACATGCGTACGACCTCAAGGCATTCTTTCACCGATGTTGCGAAGGAAATTCAACTAACTATCCAGGTCGAAAATACCGGTTGCTGCATACTCCATGCTCATCAGTGACCAGAAGTCCATGGCAAGGCCTTTTGCCACATACTCGTAGGGCATCCAACCATAGCCGGCGTCGCCCCACGTGGTACCCCATGAGTTGCGGATGAGTAGTGCGCCTTTGGTGGTGACATTACATTTTGTATTGACAATCTTTTTGTCGTCGTCGTAGCCGACAGCCACGATGGCGTGCCCCCATTGTGCGCGCTCGGTAGGACAGGGGAAGGGTATGTGGCCTGGCGCATCTGATTTCTCGAACGAAGCGAAACCCCAGAAGCCAAACATCGATGGCACGCCGGCGGCGAGGTACTTCTTGACACTTTCAATCGTTTTGCCGGGATTGGCGGGCGCACTGACGGGATCGTGGGCGAAGTACTTGAGGCCTTCATAGTTGTCGGCAACTGCATACACAAATGACGGCGGCTCAATATCAAACTCGGGATCTGCGTCGGTGTAGGGCCAATATTTTTCGTCGGGCACACCGCACAGCACCAGGGCGGCCATTGCGTTGCGCAGCCACGCTCCTGTATCGCCCGTTACCTGCAACAGGTTGCGCGTGGACTTGTACACAAACAAACGCGAGCCGTTGATGTATTGGTTAAATGCGCGGCGCTGGTAGTACTCTACAATGCCAATCGCCGCGTGTGCCGTGCACGAGCCCAGGCTTCCCTGGTTGTGAATGGGAGAGCACCATTGCCGCAGGTTTACTTTTTTGGGAAGCGTCTTCTTCTTTTTTACACCTAATGCACTCACCATCGGCTTAAGGCTCGCGCTGTCTTCTGTATAGTCCCTCATATCTGGGAGCGGCGGCAGCCATCCCGTGCCCAGGTAAACCGGCACGCCTGGGATCACTACTTTTTGAAACATTTTGTACATGGGGTTTGATGTTTTTTTAAAGCCTACTCTGATGAAGGATTTTCGGCAATGCTCCTTGAAAAGGCAAGCCCATCTCACTATGCCGTGAAAAGGCACAGTGGACGGGCTCGTGTAATGAGTGAAGTTATGGATTTCGCTTCGAAAAGAAACAGGCCGTTGAGATAGAAGATCAAGAACCCATGAAAATGGGGAGGTGTGTCGAATAAAATGATGCGAAAGCGAGGTTGGTCTAAAACATTCTGACAAAACACTACTCTATCTTCTTGGCCCGCCGGGAACGGTGAGGTAATCGGGCAGGTGTTGAGCCGTTTTATGAAAAGCAACCACAGGCCGCATCTGAAGATCCCGAGTTTTACAAACTGCTTTCGCTTGTGGATGTGATCCGCGTCGGAAAGGTGCGCGAAGTCAAAATTGCAATTGATGAACTACAGCATATGATCGATGAGTCATCAAAACAATATTGAAAGGATCACGACTGTCTACGAAGCATTGGGTGATCTTCAGGATAAGGTTGTCTTTGTTGGAGGTGCAACGGTTTCCTTTTATGCCGATCAACTGGCCTTTGAAATCCGCGAAACCGATGATATGGATGTGATTGTTGAAATACTGAACTATTCGCAATACGCTGACCTTGATGATCGCTTGAGAAGTAAAGGATTTGTTAATGATGGTATGTCACCGGTTTCGATGCAGGTACAAGGTCAAAAGCATCACCGTTGACATCATGCCTACAAAGGATGTTGCCATGGGATTTGAGAATAAATGGTAACCTGAAGGTTTTACTAACTCCAGCAAGTATGCATTGGATGAAACAACTGAGATCAAAATTCTCAGCCCTGCCTATTTCATTGCCACCAAACTGGAAGCATTCAACAAGAGAGGAGCCAGTGATCCGAGGCAAAGCCAGGATTTTGAGGACATGTATATGTATTGGAAAACAGGAGAGCCATCTGGCGGGAAATGCGAGGAGCAAGTTCAAATCTGAAATCCTATCTGAAGGTGAATTTGCTGCCCTTATCCTCAACGATAATATCTATGTATGGATTGACTGCCATGTTGATTTCTTTTCCTCTCCCCCAACAGATACAATTCTGGTGGATATCAGGACGTTTTTAAGTGAGGACTAGCACATTAATTAAGTACTCCGGAAAACTTACTTTGAATTCTTGCTTTTTCCCAAGATTTGGACCCGCGATCCCCTGATAAATGCCCTCGGAGCCATGATAAAAAAAAGAAG
>JAAURZ010000427.1 GCA_012031955.1 Bacteroidia bacterium | reverse complement strand
TGAGTTCGTAGGCCAGTATGGAGCCGAGGATAAAGCCGCGGGGCTTCCACCGCGGCCACGGCGTCTACACCGAGAGGCCGGAGCTGCCGGGCCTCGGCGGCGATGATGGCCCTAACCACGTCCGGGTCTGCCAGCACCGGCGTAATGTCTTTGAACAGGATGCCTTCCTTGGGGTAATCCTTCACTTCCCTTACAAGGGTCCTGATTTTTTCGGCTAATTCCATCGAACGCGGTTCTTTGAATTGATGAAGGGAAACTATTTTTGGTTATCCGCTGTAAGTTTACCAAATCAATTCTAATTATTCTATGAAGATCGTCACCCAAATGATTGAAGACGAGGTTTATGAAGCCACCAATCAAAATGGCAACTCGGTAAACATCGACATGCGGAAGGCTGAGTTGAAAAAAGGCCAGTCGCCGACGGAGTTGCTTTTGTCGTCGCTTGCAGGCTGCGGCGCGGTCGACATTGTGATTATGCTGAAGAAGCGGAGAAAGACGATCCAGTCATTCACTATAGAAACGGAAGGCAATCGCCGCGACGATCCTCCACGATATTTTACGGACATCCACTGCAACTACATTGTCGTATCGCCCGACGTGACCGAAGAAGAGCTTTACAAAACTGCCAAGCTGGCGCTGGAGAAGTATTGCTCGGTAGCCTCTTCGCTGAAATCAAACATCACGTTCTCGGTGTCCGTAGTTCGCCCATAAATGCTTTGCCTGTCGCAGTTTACGAAGTCGTACGGAGCGCTAACGGTTCTCAAAATCGACCAGTTACAGTTTGAACCCGGCATTCACTGGATACGCGGCGAAAACGGGTCGGGCAAAACAACGCTGTTCAAGTCTCTGTCGGGGCTCCTCCCTTGCGAGGGCAGTGTAACACTGGGCGACATTGATTTGCATAGACAACCGGTTGACTATCGCCGACGGGTCAACTACAGCGAAGCAGAGCCCTTGTACCCGGGCTTCCTCACTGCCAAGGACCTGGTACGGTTTGTTGGCAAAGCCAAAGGTGCCGACATCCCGCAGCAGTCCGAGCTTGTGTCGCGGTTCGGAGTCATTCGTTATTTCGAACATCCTTGCGAAACATTTTCAAGCGGCATGATCAAAAAGCTTTCGCTGGTGCTGGCGTTCCTCGGACAGCCGGATGTAGTCATACTTGATGAACCGTTGATTACGCTAGATGAGGCAGCAAGGAAAGTCTTGTTCGCTATTGTAGACGAGAGACTTCGGGAAAAGCCGATGATCTTTCTTGTCTCTTCGCACCAGCCGTTCGAGGCGGGGGCGTTACGAATAAATCATGAGTACGTTGTGTCCAACCAAACAGTGACGCGGCTTTGAAGAGCATTTTACCCGTTGTGCTGAAAGTATTGGTGCGGGAATTTTATCGCGCCAACGCCGGCTTCTTTCTGCTCGTCACCGGCCTTTGCTTCGGCTTTTTACGCGACGTCGAGCATATGGCGCTGGCACAGTTCTTTGCCGCCTCGCCTGTGCTTGCGCTTATTCCGGTCGCGGTGTGGACTGTCTATGCGATCAAGGTGATTCTCTTTAACACCGCACAGGCTCGGCAGCCGCTTAACTTGTTCATGCAGGAAACCGCGCTCATTCGTTCATCGCCACGGTACGTTGCTATCGCCACGAGTTCGGCACTGCAATTGGCACCGGCGTTTGGCTACGGATTATTCCTGCTCCTGGTTTGTTTTCAATTCGGCCAATGGCCCTCGGCCCTGGTTCTCCTGTCAGCCGTCGTGTTACTGTGGGTGCTCGTTGCCTGGCAGGTGCACTACCAGCTTACGCATCCGTACACAGGTGTGAAGGTGACGCGCCTGGAGCTGTGGGTCAACAAAACTTTTCAGCGCCGCCAGGTCTTCTATTTCCCGGAGTGGGCGGCAAGACATCAACCGGTGTCGCTCATCGGTGTGAAATTGTTTGGCTGTGCGCTGCTTTGGAGCGCAAGCAAGCTGTACCTGGGCGAAGACTATGACGTGCGCCTGATGGGTATGGCTGCGTCAATCGCTTTTTCTGCCAACAGTCTGGTGCTGCTTGGCCTTCAACGATTCAACAACTTCCATTTTCAGATTCTACGCAACATGCCGTTCACTATATCGCAGCGGCTACTCGCTTTCGCCCAGACGTTGATTCTGCTGCTGCTGCCTGAAATCGGTGTGGTCGCAGGCTACTTCCCAGCGGGGCTTCAAGCAAGCGCCGTCGTGTCGGTGGTGTTGCTGGGGTTCAGTATCAACGTGTACCTGTTCGGCTACATGCATAGAAAGGACATGAAGATGGAAACACTTACGCAAATGCTCTTCTTTACGTGCATCGGCTGGCTGTTGCTCATACTTTTCAGCGTGCCACTGCTGGTGCTTGCGGTTGTCAACATCGCCGCCGGCACATGGCTTTACTATCGCCACTTCTATCAATTTGAATATTCGGCTGAGAGCGATTCCTAGGAATTGATCACCTGACCGCGAAGGACAACGGTGTCAATCAGGTTGCTTCCGAATGCGTAGGGCATGAATGCGTACGACGGCATTGGCTTTGTAACGAACACATTGGCAACTTTGCCGCGGGTGATGGAGCCATGGGTGGCTGAAAGGTGAAGCGCGGCGGCGGTGTTTATTGTAGTGGCATTGATAGCCTCCTCGGGTGTCAGGCGCATACCGATGCAGGCAAGGGCTAGCATCAGCGGCATATTGCCGGAGGGCGCACTACCCGGGTTATAGTCGGAGGCGATCGCGAGCGGCAGCCTGGCGTTGATGAGGGCGCGGGCGGGTGGATAAGGTAGCCTCAGGAAGAACGCGGCACCCGGCAGCGCGGTTGGCATCGTAGTGGATGTCTGCAGCAAGCGGATCTCTTCTTCGCCAATGTTTTCGAGATGGTCTACACTGATGGCGCCCGCTTTTACGCCGGCCTGCACGCCGCCCGAACGGTGCAATTGGTTGGCGTGGATGCGCGGCGCGAGGCCGTGTCGTTTTCCGGCTTCTGCGATCATCACGGTTTCATCTTCGGTAAAGAAACCTTCCTCACAAAAGACATCGATGTAATCGGCCAGTTTTTCGGCAGCGGCGGCAGGCACCATTTCTTCGATCACCAGTTTAATGTAGTCCGACTTCGTCCAGCCTTGGGGCACCGCATGGGCGCCAAGTAAGGTTGTTTGAACTGTGAGTGGCGTTAGCTCGCCTATACGGCGCGCTACGCGGAGCATCTTCAGTTCGTCGGCCAGTGTCAGTCCATAGCCGCTTTTGATTTCGACTGCGCCCGTGCCCGTGGAGATGATCTCCTTTGCGCGCGGCAGTGAAGTTTCGAAAAGTGCGTCTTCAGACATTTGCTGTAGTTTGCGCGCGGAGTTCAATATGCCACCTCCACCTGCCGCGATTTCGGCATAGCTTGCCCCTTTGATCTTCATCACAAACTCTTCTTCCCGGCTTGCCGCGAAGACAAGGTGCGTGTGCGAATCGACAAATGACGGGAATACAAATCGATCGCGGGCGTCGATGGTTTTTTGAAAACTGGCTTCCGGAAGATTTTGCATCGGGCCGTAGTCGTGTACAAGCCCGTTGTGAAGTATTAGATAGGCATTCTCAAGCACCGGCAGGGTACCCATTTCAGACCCCGCCACATGTAGTGGCGCCTGGTCTCGCACCTG
>JAAURZ010000426.1 GCA_012031955.1 Bacteroidia bacterium | reverse complement strand
AAGTACCATCACCCCGGCGCCGACTTTGCGGCACCTCGCGGCACTACCGTGATGGCCACGGCCGACGGCCGCGTGTCGGCCATCAACAAGACCGCACTCGAAGCCGGATATGGCAACTATATTGAAATAGACCACGGCAATGGATACGTGACCCGCTACGCCCACCTTGAGGATGTACAAGTACGCAGCGGCCAGCGTATCACCAAAGGCACAACCATCGGCACGATTGGCACCAGCGGGGGCTCCGTGGCACCTCACCTGCACTACGAGGTGATGAAGGATGGCAACAACGTAGACCCCATCATTTTCATGATAGAAAACATTACCGCCGCGCAATACAGAATTCTCACCGATCAAAGTAAAAAGATCAACCAATCCCTCGACTAGTCGCAATGGCCCGCATCAAGTACACCTACAACGACAAAACCTGCAAGTACGAGCCATATTATCCATCGGGTCGGTTGTATGCGAAACAAGTATGCATGTTCTTCACACTGTCGTTCCTGGTCGGCCTTGGAGCCTACGCGTGGTACGCGAACCAGGGCATGACACTCGACGAGCAAATGCTCTTGAAGAGGCACCAGGCCCTGAAGGCGGAATGGGAGTTGCTGGGCGACCGTATCAGCCACGACGATGAAATGCTGCAGGCGCTGGTCCAAAAGGACGATCACAACTACCGGGTCATACTGGACTCGGAGCCACTGCCGCCGTCGGTGAGAAATGCCGGCGTGGGTGGTAGCGACAAACTTATGATGGAAGACGCCCTTGCGTTTCCGGAGATCGTGAGCTACTACTACAAACTGCTGGCAATCAAGCACCGGGCAGAGGTACAAAGTCAATCGTTCGATGACCTTGACGCGTTGCTCGACGCCAAAGTGGAGATGTGGGCATCGCGGCCCGCTATACAGCCCATGAGTAATGAAGACATCTACCAGTTGCACCTCACCTACGGTTCGCGCTTTCACCCCATCTTTCACATTGTAAAAGACCACAAGGGCCTTGATTTTTCTGCTGCCAAGGGCACGCCCGTGTATGCGACAGGCAACGGCAAGGTTCAGATGGCTTACTTCTCCGACTCCTTTGGCAATGTCATTTACATCGACCACGGCTTTGGGTATGAGACCCGCTATGCGCACCTCTCCGGCTTTGCCATTGTGCCGGGACAGGACGTGAAGCGCGGCCAGGTGATCGGCTATGTTGGCAACACAGGCACGTCTGTGTCGAGCCATCTGCACTATGAAGTACTGTTTCACAACCAGCATCTCAATCCCATCAACTTCTTTCAGCGCGACTTGAGCAACAAGGAATATGAGCGGCTCATTCGCGAGGGCAGTCAACATCTGGAGCCGTTGGATTGAACGCTAAAGCCTTGGCTTGCTCGTAAAACTTGCCTTTATTTGCGACCGGTCTATAAAAGGTTTAGCTCATGCGCTGTATTGTATTGTTCTGCTTGTTGTTATCTACTTCAATTACTTTCGCGCAAGAAATCGACACGATTCGTGTAAAGACCGACACCCTGAGACCTGCCAGGAGACAGGTACGTGTGAAGGTGGACACGCTGCTGCTGGTTAAGATTGATACCCTGCACAAAAAAGATACCGTGACCGTAATCGGTGTGGGCGACATTATGATGGGCACCAACTATCCGGATGCCACACGCCTGCCTGCCGAGGCCGGAGCGGGACTGATGCGGGAAGTAGAAGGCATATTGCGCGATGCTGACCTCACATTTGGAAACCTGGAGGGTGTGTTGCTGGATAGCGGCGGAAAGGCTAAGTCGTGCCGCGATCCCAAGGTATGCTACGTTTTTCGGAGCCCTGAGCAATATGTCGACAACCTGCTTAGTGCCGGTTTCGATGTGATAAGCCTCGCCAACAACCACGCCGGCGACTTTGGCGACGAAGGAAGGCGCAGCAGCATGCGCGCGCTCGAGAAGGCCGGACTGTACCACGCCGGACAAACGAGCACACCTTATACTACATTTGAGAAAGACGGCATTCGATATGGCTTTACCGCTTTTGCTCCCAACAGCGGGTGCCTCAGCATCAACGATCTTGCGCAGGCGACGGCGATAGTGCAGCACCTCGACTCTGTGGCCGATATTGTGATCGTGTCGTTTCATGGAGGTGCAGAGGGCGCCCAGTACGAACATGTGCCACGCAAACACGAGATTTTTTACGGCGAAGACCGCGGGAACGTATATAATTTCTCTCATCAGTTGATTGATGCGGGCGCTGATATTATATTCGGCCATGGTCCACACGTGACGCGCGCGATGGAGGTATACAAGGACCGTTTCATAGCATACAGTTTGGGAAACTTTTGTACATACCGCGGCATCAGCGTGAACGGCGTAAATGGCCTGGCACCCATCGTGAAGGTGTACACCGATGCCAAAGGCAAGTTCTTCCATGCACAGCTTACCGCCACATACCAATCGTATGCTACCGGCGTGAGCGTAGATCCGGGAAAACAAGTGATTAAAAAGATACGGGAACTCACCGAAAAAGATTTTCCGGATTCGACTATTCACATTGATGAAAATGGTTTAATTACCTATCTTGCTCAATAACATGGCGTATAAGGAAAAAGAAATTGAAAAGCTCTACTACTCCATCGGAGAAGTAGCCGAACTCTTTAGCGTTGCCCCTTCCCTTATTCGCTTCTGGGAATCCGAGTTTGATCTCATCAAGCCAAAAAAGAATCGCAAGGGTAATCGTCAGTTCACCAAAGACGATATCGAGAACGTTAAAACCATCTACCACCTTGTAAAAGAAAAAGGATTCACCCTGCAGGGCGCCAAAGAAATGCTCAAGAACGACTCGCAGGCCGTGAGGGACAAGATGGAGATGATAGACGCCCTGAAGCGCGTTCGCCAATTTCTTGCCGAACTCCGGAATCAACTCTGAATTTATTACCGACAATCTGCGTCTCTACCTACTGAAAAGCGAGGTGCGCGCCGATATTAATTTGTACTTTCACGCGCGTCTTTGCCCTCGGACCATGAAAATGAATCTATTTATTCATGGACGAAAACCGTTTGTACTTACTTGCGCTGCACTTTGTTCCCGGTGTGGGCAACCAGCTTATCCGGCAATTGATCAGCTATTGCGGAAGTGCCGAGCAAGTATTCAATGCGCGGCACGCGCAGTTGCTCCGCATACCAGGCATCGGCGAAGTAACAGCACGATCTATCAAGTCGGCAGTGCCCATTCAAATGGCGGAAGACGAGGTGCGCCTTGCTGACAAGTGCGGCGCTTCGCTGCTGTTTTATCTGGACGATCAATACCCGTCGCGGTTGAAGGACGTCGGCGATGCGCCTACCCTACTGTATGTGCGCGGCACTGCTGCGCTCAACGATGCCCGGGTAGTGGCCATTGTTGGCACCCGTCACGCCACCGACTATGGGAAGTTTTGTGTGGAAGAAATTGTGTCGGGCCTTGTTCCATACGGCGTTACTATTGTGAGCGGATTGGCCTATGGCATCGACATACATGCGCACAAGATGGCGTTGTCGCACGGGCTACGCACACACGCGGTGCTAGGCAGCGGTGTCGACGTGATCTATCCGCATGTGCATCGCGACACAGCCGTGCGCATGCTCGGCACCGGCGCCTGCTCTCCGAAAGCCCGATGGCACCAAGCCGGAGCAC
>JAAURZ010000425.1 GCA_012031955.1 Bacteroidia bacterium | reverse complement strand
CAACGCGTCATCGCATTATGGGCATACTCAGCGGCGCCGACTACCAGGTTGTCTATTCCGATACCCCCGGCATTCTGGAGCCTAAGTATTCCCTGCACGAAGCCATGATGCACTACGTGAAAGTGTCGCTGGAAGATGCTGACGTTATTTTGTTGCTGGTAGAACTCGGCGACAAATACGAACCCGCTTTGTTCGATCGCTTCAAAACCATCGAAACGCCTATTGTTTTAGTAATCAACAAGATCGACCGGGCCAAAGGATCTCAGGTGGTCGATAAGGCGACATATTGGAAGGAACAACTTCCCGGTGTGGCGGCGGTATTGCCGCTGTCGGCGTCCAAAGGCACCGGGGTCGACCAAGTGCTGCCGACGCTGCTGGCCCAGTTGCCGGAGCATCCACCCTACTTTCCGGAAGATGAGCTAACCGACCGCACCGAACGATTTTTTGCGGCGGAGATCATTCGTGAGAAAATTTTCCTCAACTATGAAGAGGAGATTCCTTACAGCGCCGAAGTTAGCGTGACCGACTTTAAGGAAGCCGAGGACATTATCAGGATAAGAGCCGAGATATTTGTTGAGCGCGACACCCAAAAGGGCATACTGATCGGCAAGGCTGGCGAGTCCCTCAAAAAGGTGGGCATGCAGGCGCGCAAGGACATGGAAGCATTTTTCAAGAAGAAGATATTTTTAGAAACATTTGTAAAAGTGGCCAAGAACTGGCGCAAGGAGCGAAACAGGCTCCGGCAGTTTGGGTACCTGGAGTGATTTAATTGCATGGCAAACATAGTGGCTATAGTCGGCGCCCCAACGTGGGTAAGTCGACATTCTTCAACCGTCTTGTGGAAAGGCGTCAGGCGATCATGGACGATATGCCGGGCGTGACGCGCGACCGTCATTATGGATATGCCGAGTGGTGCGGCAAGTTTTTTACAGTGATCGACACCGGCGGGTATGTGACCGGCTCCGAAGACAAGTTTGAGTCTCAGATACGCAAACAGGTGGCGATGGCGATCGACGAGTCCACCGCTGTAATCTTTATGGTCGACTGCAAAGATGGCGTTACGGGATTCGACAAAGACTTCGCCAACGTGATTCGGGCTTCCGGCAAGCCTGTATTTGTGGCGGCCAACAAAGCAGACACACCCGACAAGTCCATCTATGCATCTGAGTTCTATGAACTGGCCCTTGGCGAGGTGTATCCGATATCTTCCGAAAATGGCGGCGGTACCGGCGAACTGCTCGACGAACTCATCAAAGTGTTCCCGACCGAGGGCACAGAAGACCCCGAAGCCGGCATCCCGCGCGTGGCAATACTGGGCAGGCCCAACGTGGGCAAGTCGTCGTTTCTGAATGCACTGCTCGGCAAAGAGCGAAGCATCGTGACTGACGAGGCGGGCACCACCCGCGACGCCATCAACTCCTATTACAAGATGTTTGGCAAGAACTTCATTCTCACCGACACCGCCGGCATTCGAAAAAAAGGCAAGGTGAAGGAGGACGTCGAGTTCTACTCGGTGCTGCGCTCGCTGCGTGCGCTCGAGGAGAGTGACGTTTGCATTGTGATCATCGACGCCGAACGCGGAATGGAATCGCAGGACGTCAACATCATAAGCCTGGCCCAGCGGCAGGGAAAGGGCATTGTGTTGATGGTTAACAAGTGGGACCTGATTGAGAAAGATTCCAAGACGGCCGACAAATTCAAGAAAGACATAGTCGAGCGGCTTATGCCTATTGATTACTTGCCGATTATTTTCGTTTCGGTGCTCAACAAGCAACGAATATTCCAGGTCATAGAAAAAGCCGTGACGGTATTCGAGAACAAGACCAAGAAGGTTCCCACGTCACAACTCAACGACAAGTTGCTGGCCGACATTCAACGAAATCCTCCGCCGTCTGTAAAAGGCAAATTTGTCCAGATCAAATACGTGACGCAGGTTAGCGCGAGGTTTCCATCGTTTGCATTCTTCTGTAATCTCCCTCAGTACATTCAACCGTCATATCAGCGCTTCCTCGAGAATAAAATCCGCGACTATTTTGATTTTGAGGGTGTTCCGGTGCGGCTGATCTTCCGTAAAAATAAATTTTCCTTACGAGTACCTGCTTGGCTACTCAATTCATAGTATATTTGCGCTGAATTTTAAAAAACCTGTAAACTATGAAAAACTAATCGCACTGTTAATGGTTGCTAGCTTTGCGTTTGCATTCGTCGCTTGTGGCGCGGAGCAAAAGAAGAAGCTGGTACTGAAGACTCTGTTACTGTTGAGCCTGCTCCTGTAGAGCCCGCTCCTGCTGACACCGTATCTACTGATACCACGGCTGCAGATACTACTGCTGCTGAGTAATCGGAAACATTGAAAGATCGTGGAAGGCTTTAGATTTCTAAAGCCTTTTTTTATTGCCCTATGACGCTGGAATCGATACATTCCATACTTGCTCCCAACATACCTGCGCCGGCGCTTACCTATTGCCTCGAGCTGTGGCGACGTCACCCTTTCGTGTTGAAACTCACCAGAACCCGGCAAACCAAAATAGGGGACTTTACCGCCAAACGCCTGGCCGGCCACTTCAGAATTACGCTTAACCGCGACCTGAACCCATACCTCTTCCTGGTCACGTATGTGCACGAGGTAGCCCACCTGCATGTGTACATCCGTCACGGCAACCGGGTCGATGCCCACGGCGAGGAATGGAAGCGTGTATTTCAGGATTTACTGATTCCCTTACTCCAGGAAAGTGTATTTCCTGACGAAATCTTACATCCCCTTCGCCGCCACATGGTCAACCCCAAAGCCAGCTCCTATTCCGACGCCGAGCTCACCACCGTCTTTCGCCGGTACGACCTGCACGCCGACAAACATGTCGCTCTTTCCGACCTGCCCGAAGGAAGTATTTTCAAACTTCAAGGCCGGTACTTCAAGAAAGGTAAACTGCGCAGAACACGCATCGTATGCCAGGAACTGAAGACCAGGCGGAGCTATCTCGTGCCCGCCGAGGCGCTCGTTACCGACGTGCAGCTTAGCCTGCTTTGACTCCGTTCACGGCAACTGCGTCACCCTCGCCCTACTATTCTCAAATGCAAACCCTGGCGGAGATTTTCCGCGACCCACGCGTATTCTTCAAATGAATTCAAACGCCGCGAATTGCAAAAAAAACCGCCAGGCCGCCTGCATCAAGTGAGCCTTCTCTGAATCAAACCGCTGACCATTTGCAGAAAAACGTGAGGCAACTGCGTGCGCCAAGCGTCGAGCTGCAATGTGCCTCCCATGTTGACGTACATGTCCACATGGTAGCGCTGGAATTCCTGGAAGAGAAACTCCGGAAACGACACGGCCGCGATCCATCCGTCTTCCACATCTTCAAACCACTCTTCGTAGTACGCGTCATCGGAGCCATGAAAGTTCATGACGTTTTCACCGATAAGAATAAACTTGTTGATGCCCTCCGCGATCATCGGGTCGATGACGTTGCGCTTAAGGTGCATGATGTCGTTGTTGATGGCGTCGTTCCATTCTCCCAGGAACTCGATCACCACGAAGCCCTGGTCGTAATCGGTGAATAGCACTTTCGCATACAGCGTTTCCGAACCGATGCTGTCCCAACCCGGGTCGATGTAGTAGCCGTAGATGGTAGTGGAGTAAACGTCGTAGTTGTATTCCTGTCCAAAG
>JAAURZ010000424.1 GCA_012031955.1 Bacteroidia bacterium | reverse complement strand
CTGAATGAATGACAAATTCTTACGCGCGAGACAATCAAGGCCTCGATACGATAACTTTTTCCGCTGTTAGCACGTATTTCGCACCAAGAGCCCAATGAAGACCGCAATTACATACTTCCAGGCAGCCGCAGCAGGCGTGCTGCTTATGCTGCTTGCATCGTGCAATAAGAAGCCTGCAACCGCCGATTCGCCCGAATTCACAAAGATCGACTCCCTTACGGAAACGTATCTCGAGTTTCAGGACAGCCTCCTGATAGCATGGAACCACATGATCAACGACGACAACGACAAGATCACGGCCATGCGAAACCTCCTTCACGAGCTGACCGTAACCAACCAGTTCAACAAAGAAGAATTGGCACACCTCGAGGAACGCCTGCACAACCTCAGCCGGTTTCGGTATACACAAAAGAGTATTGGCCACGAAGGCTTGGTAGAAGAATATGATTTCGCCTCCGCCGCGCTGGTAACCGAGATCATCGGGCTGGCCGAATCGCATACAGCGTACACATACAACAACGTTATGCAGGCTCTGGTGAAAGAGATCTACGAATCAGACCGTCGCGTGGAGCGCTACCGGACGGCCTACGATAGCCTGGCGCGCCAGTACAACACATTCTTAGAACGAAACAAGGCGCACATGAAGGAAATTGACCTTTCTAACGCACTCGAGAAGCGCCCCTTGTTCGAAATGACCTCCGACTCCAATTAGGGCCCTCCCTTTTCACCTGCGTAACCTGTATATTTGATTAATGACAGGTGTGTTTCGAAAAATAGGATTTCTGATTGCATTTATCCTGCCCGCCCTTGTGGTGACTGGATTCTATGCCGGCGCCGCCTGGAATTTTATCACCATCGTATTTGCCTTTATACTGATACCACTGGTTGATCAGTGGATGGGTACCGATCTGAGCAACGTGCCAGAGACGCACAGAAGCGCCCTAACTGATGATGCGTACTACCGCTTTGTACTCTATGTGTGGGCATACGTGCAACTTGCATTTGTGGTGTGGGCGTCTTATGCCATCACCAACATGACCGGTGAAACGTTGGTAGCAAAGGCGGCTTTCACTTTGAGTGTCGCCCTGGTTACCGGAGGAATAGGCATTACCGTGGCACACGAACTCGGCCACAAGAAAAGCACCCATGAGCGCGTGCATAGCAAACTACTGCTTATGACAGTGTGCTACATGCATTTCTACATCGAACACAACAAGGGCCATCATGTTGCAGTGGCGACTCCAGAAGACCCGGCCACCGCCCGAAGGAACGAAAACTTTTATGCCTTTTGGGTGCGGTCCGTTTTTCTCGGCTATCGCCACGCGTGGCAACTGGAAACAGAACGCCTCATCCGTAATGGCATGCGCCCGCTCTCGTTCAACAACCAGATGTTGCAGTTCTTGTTTTTTCCCTTGCTTTTTTGCGTGGCCATCACGGCGGGCCTTAGCCTGGCGGCGGGCAGCGTAGCCTGGGAGGTTCCGGTCTTTTTTGTATCGCAGAGCGTGCTGGCATTTACACTGCTCGAACTGGTAAACTATGTGGAACACTACGGAATGACGCGCCGCAAACTTGGCGATGGGCGATACGAACGCGTGAATCCAACACATTCGTGGAATGCGAGTTTCCTCATCAGCAACTTTTTTCTCTTTCAACTGCAGCGCCATTCCGATCACCATGCATTTGCGCACAAGCGCTACCAGGTGCTGCATCACTACGAAGAAAGTCCGCAGTTGCCGTCAGGATACCCGACCATGATTATGCTCGCTCTGATGCCACCCGCCTGGTTTGCGTTAATGAATCCAAGACTCGAAGCGTGGGAGAAGCAGGAGCCCGCGGCGGCCTGAACCCGTTCAGCGTTTGTTGTTTTCTTCAAACTGAAGTTGCTTTAGCGTGAGGTGCCTTATCAGCAACCCGATGGCTATACCTAACAGGGCAAAGCATCCGATTACGAGCAAGAGATTATCCTCGAACACATGGGTGCGAATGTGCATGAAACGGCCGGCTACATAGCCAACGCCGGACACCACGCTTGCCCAAATGAGACCTGCGGCGACGCTATACCCCAGGTATTGCATCGGTTTAATATCGCTCATGCCGATAATAAGCGGGATAATGACGCGAAAGCCATACAGGAAACGATAGGTAAAAAGTACTTGCAGCTTGTGGCGCTGAAAGAAGCGCCTTACCGGCTGCACCCGCGACAGCAATTTGGGTCTGCGCTCAATAAAGTACTTACCGTTGACTCGCCCGATCAGATAATAAAGCCAGTCGCTCACGAACGACCCGGCAAAGCCGAAGAACACCGTTGATGGTATTTCGTAATCGCCGTGGTAAATAAGCGATGACGCCACGAGGATTGCCGTTTCTCCTTCAAAGAACGTTCCTACAAAGAGTGCAATGTATCCGTACTGGTCTAAAAATTCTTCCATGTCCCTATTCTTCCTGCTGCATCTCAAGCTTGCAAAAATTGTCTGCGCCCAGGTGAAGCAGCGCATCGCCCGCATTGATCACGGGAATATTATTCAGGCCAATCACATAGGCTGTTTCGGGCGACACAATTTGCTCCTTAAATTCACCAAAAGGGTCGGTGATTGTTCCAACCCACTCGCCTTTATGCACCAGTTGTCCGCACACCACGTTCGACTGAAACAGGCCCGCATACCTGGCTCTCACCCACGACGTATTCCAATGATACGATTCTTCTCCTTCGGTTCCGATGCCCAGTCGATCATATTCAGGTGACGCATCACGCGCAATGTTCCGGCAATGCCCTCTTCAATCGCCTGCAGATCGAAACGGAGCGACTCCCCGCCTTCATATACGATGATGTTCTTCCCCTTCTTGGCGGCCTCCTTGCGAAGGGAGTTCGGGCGAAAAGGGGCATCCAACGTGAAGGGTGCATGAAAAGCTTCGGCCAGTTCCATGTTCATATTATCCTTTAGAACAGCTCTAACCTGCGGATAGTTGGTGCGCATGGCACCGCCGGTGTGAAAATCTATTCCGTAGTCGATAAAGGGGATCACCTCTTTCATCAAATGAAACGCCACACGGCTGGCAAGCGACCCCGTTTTGCGGCCAGGAAAAGAACGGTTGATATCCTTGCCGTCGGGCACTTCGCGCGAATAGTTAAGGAAACCGTAAATATTGACGATCGGCATACATACCACGGTGCCCCGTTAGGACGATGGAGGCCTGAGTCGATAATGCGCCGTACTATTTCCATGCCGTTGATCTCGTCGCCATGCATGCCGGCCATCAGCGCCAGTATGGGCCCGTCTTCAAGGCCGCGCGAAATGTAGATGGGCGTGTCTATTTGCGTGTGCGACGGCAGCCTGGCGATGTTGATTAACACCGTCTTGAATTCTCCGGGTCGTATTTCCTGTCCTGCGATCGAAATTGATTTCAATACCTTCGTGTTTAGCTGCGCTACGCGTTTACGGTGTCTTTTTTGTATTTTCTTTTTTATGTCAGTAACAATAGCTGCAATTTTTGATGCATCCTGGTTATAATCAAAATAAACAACATTCGGCATTGTAGTCGGTACGCATACTGCCCTGCAAATGCATTGTCACTGTTACTGCCAATACTTACATACACCACATCAGTTGCCCCTTTGCTTATTTTAGCAGGCATCGGAAAAAAATCATTGTCCGATTTTTTTTAAAACTGT
>JAAURZ010000423.1 GCA_012031955.1 Bacteroidia bacterium | reverse complement strand
GGCAAAAGAAGCGCGGCGCAAAAACACCGGCGCAAAGCAAAAGCGCTAGTCCCGGCTCGGCCTGTATTTGGCCCGCAACGTTTGCAGACTCCCCATCGCGCTAAGCGCATATTCGTCATACCCCAAGCGAACCGCCTCTTTGATGTATGCCCTCAACAACTTGGGCGACACGTCATTCACCTGCAGGCCTCGGCCAATATCGTGTAGGCTTTCAGTGGATCGTCACTGTGTTTCCGGAAGTAATCGGCAGCGGCAATAATACCCGGTTCAAAATAGGAATTGTAATTGGCTAGAATTTCAAAGTGATGCGCAGCAGTTACGGTGTCGTTTCTCGCCTCGGCGATCACCGCCTCCGCAAGCACCCTTTCTAAAAAAGGCGCCGCGCCTAACCCCGGCGAAGTCGTCAACTTTTCTGACAGCGACGCCGTATCGCGTTGCTCGGCAAGAATAAGCAATTGCAAATTATGTATGTCGCTTAGCAGTTGCGGGTCGTTCAGATCAAGGCCGTCGATGCGGTTCAGATACTGAATAGCCTTGCTGCGGTTATCCCAGTCAAACTGGCGTTGTGCCATTTCGATGAGGCTCAATGCCTTGTAGTTTGCGGTTGCGAACGTTTCCATCAACCCGTCGAACGCCAGTGTATCCATAGCGTGCAACCGGTAGCGGCAGAACTGGTATTTCTCCGGGTCCGCCAAACCAACTGCCTGCTGTCGCGGCATGGTGAGTATCCGCGTAATCTGTTGCGCAGCCACCACGCTAAGCGTGTCATTGCCGGCCACGTCGTGCCACGCGGCAACTGCCTGCGGCACGTCGCCGTCTTCGGTGAGTGCTATCGCACGATACAGCGACGCTTCCTTGTAGTCTTCGAGACTGGCATATTGAAAGTATCGCGCTGCCGCGCTGGGGTTGCCTTGCTCCAGTATCCACAGCCCGATAATATAATTGTATTTGCCCCCATACGACTGGCTGCCGAACGCCTGCTGGCTAAGCAGCGCGATGGCTTTGCGCACATTGCCGCCATGGTAATAGCACGGGGCCAGCGAAGCCTTCAGTGCTTCGCTGTAGTCCACGTTCAGGGAATCGTCTGCCACGCGGAAGATGCGCTCCATGGTGGCGCTGTCAAGGTCCTTGGCGTGCCGTACCAGGTAGTTGTTGAGTAACGTTGCCGTGTAGAGGTTAAGCCGTTGCTGATCGAGAAGCGATTCGTCAACCTCCATGTCTTGTCCCTGCGATGTAGCCAGGGCCAGCGCGTTGGCGATGGTGGCGGTATAATTTGTTTCGAGCGACTTCAGCAGGGAATCGGCGTTCAGCGGCAGGTACTCCATTGCCGCCACTGCAAATGAATTGGCTTCCGCCGAATTTTTCGACACGTCATAATTGGACGCTTCGCTCAGGTAGTACAGCGCCGAATCGATTTCTTGTACGCGGCCGTACATAAAGCCGAGGTTGTTGTGTAAAGGCCCGGCATTCGGAAATTCTTTCAAGCCACGCAGGTACGCCTGCACACTCTTCCGGATTTCGTCCGACCAAAAATAGACATTGCCCTCGTTTATGAGAGCGTATGTCGTCGGCCTTCGTATGTTGGCAAGGTCGTAGTTAACCAGCGCGTCTTCAAAATCGTACCGGGCCGCCTTCATGTTGCCGAGCGCATAGTTGGCGTGATTGTTTCCAAATCCATTGCTGCGTCCTTGTTCATAGTATGATTCCGCGACTGCGCGCCTTTCAAGCAGGGTGTACAGGTCGCCGAGCTGGTTGTAAAAGCCGGCGATGCCGTTGTACACATAAGTGGCCCAGTTGGAGTAGAACACGAAGGCCAGCAACGCAATTAGTCCGGCAAGCCTGAAAGTGAAGTAAGGCATGCGGTTTGGCTTGTACACCACTTTATGTATCGGCAGGTGTCTGCCCAGCATCTGCGCGAAATTCGACAACACATAAGTAAAGAAGATCAAGCCGTAGCCCGCGTGCGCGAAAATGGTGATGTCGCGTACAATCTTTACGGCGGCGTCGTTGTGGTTATCGAGCAGAAAGGCTATCGTCATGCAACAAATTGCGCCCAGTGCCACGATAAAATAGCTTCCGGTGGGTGCGAAGGGCATGATGTTGTCATACAAAGTCTCGCGTTCGCGAAAACCCCAGATGCCGAGTATGGCCGACACTGTGAGCAGGAGGAATACGTTGATGTAAAGAAAATTCCACTGCACAACACCTGCTTCGTGCAGCGCCGCTACCATCACGTTGAACAGGTAAATCAAGCTGATGGCAATGAAGTGCTGTGCCGATTTACCGCGACCCCGACTGACGACGTACAACAGCCAGGCCAGTATTTCGTGCGATACCATCAGCACAAATAGTACGCTGAGTATGAGTGCCGGCGTGTAGCCTGTTACCGCCAGGTGGATCATCGGGTAATACACGCCGGAAAAGAACCCGACCACTGCGGCCGTCACCGCTGTGAGCGCAAAGAATACGAGCAGGCGCAGCGGGAAAGTGATGTCGCTTTTTATCGTGTTGAAAAAAAGGACGTGCCAACATACACGACAAGCACCACAATGGTGGGTATGATATTTCGCTGGCCGAATAAACTCAGCACCTCGAGTCGCAGGCTTACCACGAAGAGAATGAACAGCCCCATGCCGGCCAGGAACCAGAACCGGTCGAGCGTGCTTACGACGGTAAGCAACACCACGGCGCCGATCATAAGAACAACGAGGAACGCATAGCATGCCGTAGTGGTTGGGATGAACTGAGACGCTTCCGTTGCAAGTATTCCGAGAACGTGACATAGTTTTCTGCCGGCACGGAAAGGGTGAACGGGCCTTGCCGAAACTGGTGGATGGTGGTTTCAATTACTTTCTGTTCCTGAAATTTCTCCCAACTGATAACGCCCGCGGGCCCCGAAAGTAGCTGACCCACAGGTAGACAAGAGAGGCGGCCATGAGGCCAAGCAAACCAAAAAGAATCCATCGGTATGGCCGGCGCCACGATGCCCAGAAAATGAATGATTGCATAGCGGGGTGAATCTATGGTAATGGAGCCAGTAAAAAAGGAATGCCTGGAATGAACACCCTTATTCGCCTGACTCTATTCAATAACTTTGGGGACTCGAAAATATTGTTCGTCTTTGGCGGGTGCGAGTTCGAGCGCT
The DNA here is from genome assembly GCA_012031955.1 of Bacteroidia bacterium. The sequence goes on along the minus strand of JAAURZ010000423.1, from coordinate 530 downwards.
GTGTCGCGGCTCATCGGGGGCTGTAGTACATCTTCGCGCATGGCGTTCACCTCGTGCGACATGGTGGTGAGTGGCTCCACGCCGGCAGTATCGACCTCACTCAACTGGTCTACCCATTCGACGATGGCTGTCATATCGGCCATCATTTTCTCCGCGTCCTTTTTCATCGAACTCCAGGCGCGCCAGGTGGGCGATCTTATCCAGTAACGAGCGATCTATTTTCATATAGTTGGTGCTTCAGTTCGAGGTCTATTACCTGGTAAACGTCACTTTTCAGTCGGTCCATGTCCGCAAGCGTGAGTCCTTTTGTCTCGATGGGCTCGTGGAAAATCACATGCACGGTACCCCACCGGAGCAAGAACGCTTCGTCGGGCAAAATTATCCAATTGTTGGGAATGGTGACCGGTACAAGCGGGATTTGTTTTTCGATGGCGGCCCGGAAAGCGCCGTCTTTAAACCGCACCATCCGCGGCGGTTCTTTGGTATAAATGCCGCCTTCCGGGAAGATGACCAGGCTCTTGCCTTTGTCG
>JAAURZ010000422.1 GCA_012031955.1 Bacteroidia bacterium | reverse complement strand
TATCAGCCATGTTGCGTTAACGATGCTTTAACGTTAAAAACGTTCGTTTGTATTTTACGCGCTTCAACTCAGTGAGGGGCGTGGGCGAGCGGATCAATCGTCTTGCTGATCCGACTTTTCGAAAATCTTTTTTGCCAGGTCGAGGCTGTTGGCGTCGGGCTCCAACTCCGAGGCCGACTCGTTGATGACCACGATCAGGTCTTCTTTGGCATTCTTGATCATCTCCCACACTTCTTCGCTCATGTACACCTGCTGCGACACATTGTGGTTGTACTCGTTTCTGATCTCGCTCAGCAGCAACTGGTGGAATTCGCGCGACGGCATGGGGCTGGTGTTAAGCCTTACCAGCAGATTTTGCGGCGACATGCGCTCGAGAAACAGCGACATGCGCTCGTACGCCTGCAACCGGTTCGGCAGCACTGTCTCGATACTCCGGCCTCGTATTTCCAGTTTCTTCAGTTCGACTTCTTTGTTGACGAACGTGCGAACCAGCAGGTAGGCCGCATACAACACAACAGAGGCCGGAATTAATATCTTGCCAAATTCAATTACTGCATCCATAATTATTGCATAGCATTATTTGACTTGAAATGAGCATAAAGAGTATGCGTACTCTCAAGATGCGAATTCCATATGTCCATTAAAATCAATTATTAACAGATGAAAATTAAGTAATTTTGACGTCCCAATTGTGTTTCTTTTAGTCGAAACGCTGGATTCTTTTACCAAAAATTTGTTATCTGCCTATGTTCGAGGGTATTCAACCGGTAACCATTACTGACCGCGCCGTGGTGGAGATCAAGAAAAATTAATGGAGACCCAAAAACATTCCATCCGATTATGGCTTACGACTCGGTGTACGTGGCGGCGGTTGTGCCGGCGTGTCGCTGATGCTCGGCTTCGACAAAAAGAAACAGCACGACCTCAGTTATGTGATCGCCGACATTCCTGTGTATGTGGACAAACGTCACACGATGTATCTTATCGGGAAGGAAGTCGACTTCTACGAAGGCGCCGACGCACGGGGTTTTATGTTCGTCGACCCCGACAAGAAATCCGATCAGTAAGTTTTGGTCATATCCGAAGGTACCACAATCACGAAGTCCGCCTTTGTCATGTTCTCATCGGCCAGCTTGTCAACACTGTCCTGCTCTACTACCTGCAAGGTGACGATCTTTATTTTCGGCCTTGCCTGCTTAAGATACCACACGATGCCTTCGTAGTTTTGCGAGTGGTATGAGCCATTGAGATGATAGAAAATTCCGCTCATGTTGGCCAGTATAAAATGCGCCATGGTGGCGTCTTTCAACGCTTGTGATTTCGCCAGGTTCCCGGCGGCGGCCGGCGCACCGTGGCCACCCATGGAACTGATCATTTCCTTGTAGCCGGGCAATTCCAGATCGACGGAAATGGGCAACGGCGCAATCCACGTTTTGGCTTTCGCGTCGAGGTTGTCGAGCGCTTCCACGCCTTTGCGGTACACGAGGTTGGCATAACGGCGCGGCACGTTGGTAGCTACCACTTTCAGGTGGTTGGCTTTGGCGAACTCAACAATTGGTTTGTAGTCGTTCTTGTAGTTGTCCCATACTTTCGCTTCGCTCAGCAGATGTTTTTCTTCGATGGTGCCATTGAGGTATTCGTCCAGCACGATCTGGTCGTCGGCTTCAAACATTTCCATGCCGACAACGAGCGAACCGGCGCGTCGGAACAGCTCTTTCTCCACTTGTAACTCAAGCCAGTGTGCTATGCTGTTGTCGTGCAGTTCGCCAAAGAAAACCACTTCGGCGCCGGCTGCCTGCTTCAGCATCTGTTCGAAGTCGGTGGCGTTGCCGCTGCCATTGTAAATACGATAGGCGGGCTTGTCCTGCGCGGTGGCAAACGCCACGGTCGCCAACGCAATCGCCGTTGTCAGTATCCTTTTCATTTATCTTTTTTGTGAATGTAAATGGCGGCGCGCTTGCACTTGCCGCCGATGGGTGGATTGAGTTTGGATATTTTCAACGCTACTGCCAACGCTTCGGGGATTTCACGAAGCACATCGGTAACAATTTTTTCCGCGACTGTCTCCAGGAGTTTGGAGGGTTTCTCCATTTCAGCTTTCACGATACGAAACAGGGTTTCGTAGTTTACGGTACCTTCGATGCTGTCCTGCATTGCGGCCTGCGAAAAGTCTGCGTCGACGGTGATGTCTACTTCAAACCAATTTCCCGATTCGCGCTCGTGCGGGTAAACGCCGTGGAAGGCGTGAAATTCCAGACCCTCCAGGGCTACTTTGCCTGTCATCCGATTTCGTCGAAGAAAGAACGTTGAACTTTGCGTACGGGCACTTCCACTTCCACCACGCGCTCTTCAATCACGATTTCTTTTTCTTCGAGCACGGGCTCTGGCTGCTCCACATGCAGGGCGCGGGCCGGCGGCGTTTCGGTGCTAAAGTCCATGTTGGGGAATGCGATCTTTTTTGCCTCGCGTTTCACCTGGTTGAAATGCTGCTCGGGGTCGAAGTTTTTACCGTTCGACTTGGCGCGCTCGGCCCGCTCCAGGGCATCGCTGGCAATGCGCTTCAGGTCGGCGATAAGGTCTTCGCGATAAGACTCCATGGATTTGTAGTTGTCTACGATGGTCTTCAGCCGCTCTTCCATGTCGGCCACAATCTGCTTGGCGCGCATCTCCGATTCGTCGATGGTGTCTTTCGCCTTGGTCTTGGCTTCATTGAGCATGGCTTCGGCGCGAAGCTGCGACTCCCTGAGATGAAGTTCTGCCGCCTGCCGCGCCTGCTCAATTACGTTGGCGCCGGTATCCTCGGCGGTCTTCAGGGTTTTGTATAGCGAGCCTTCCACTTCACGCAACTTGGAAACTTCGCGCTCGGCTGATTCGAGTTTGATCCTCAGCTCTTTGTTTTCGTCAGCGATTTTTTCCCACTCCTGCGAGAGCGTGAGCAGAAAGGCGTTGACCTCGTCGCGATCGTATCCACGAAAGTGTTTCTCAAATGACTTCTGTCGTATTTCCAGCGGTGTGACTCTCATATCGAAGGTGTTTGAAATGTTAAATTCCAGACCGATAAAGATCGGTCGTCGCTGGCACTCACCAGCTGGTTATGATGACTGGTCCAAAGTAGTTTATTAACTGAGGTGCCATGGCCGGCGTGGCGTGCTTTGTCGATGACCTTCAGCAATGAGAGGGTCGCGACGTCCCACACCTTGATGGACTTATCCATACTACAAGTTACAAAATGTTTGCCAGCCGGACTAAACTCAATGTGATTAATGGCGTACATATGTGCCACAACCTCAGCTTGTTGCGTGTAGCCGGCGGCGGCGTTCCAGGCCTTGAGGCGCGCATCTCTCGATCCGCTCAGCAGCGTCTGGCCATCGGGTGTATAGCGAATGGTGAACACGGAATTTTCGTGTGCTTTCCATTCGTGCCTGAGTTGCAGGGTGGCGAGGTCGAAAACGCGGATGTAATGGTCGCTGTATCCGACGGCAAGCTCGTTGGCGCCGGCGTTTACGGCCAGGCAACGCGCACTCTTTACCGCATGTGAAACACGCTGCAACACAGTATTCGTATGTAGATCCACTTTTATCACTGCACCATCCCCAGTAGCTAAAAAAATAAAGTCTTCGTGTGACTGGATGTCAAAAATGGCAGCCTTCGTGAGTTGTAACGACCCAACTTCCGCTTTAGTTTGCCAATTT
>JAAURZ010000421.1 GCA_012031955.1 Bacteroidia bacterium | reverse complement strand
GGCACCTGGATGGTCAGGCGCTCGGGGTAGGTGCGGGGATCGGCCGGGTTGAAGGCGTTGTTGGCGGAATCACGAACTGCCCGTTGATCTGGGCGTGGTTCTGGAACCGCCACTCGGTGAAGTAGTACTTGGCGCCGAACTTCAGGTCGTGGTTGCCGGCGTTGGCCGTCGGCAGGTAGTAGGTCGCGGTCAGCAGGCCCTGCGGACGGAACGGCTTGTTGTCGAAGGCGTCCCAGCCGGCTTCGATATAAGCGTCCCCGTACCCGGCCGAACCGCGATAGTCGAGACTCAAGACGCGGTGCCCTTCATCGACAAGATACTGAAACATCGGATTGTAGCGCTGCGACGACGCGCCCTTCGGCCCGCCATGCAAATAGAGAATGTCGACCAGTGCGGGCGCGGCGGGCGCATAGAGATAGGCGTGCGAGCGAAACCCGTCCGGCGCCGTTACACTAAGCAGCGTCGGCATTGTCACGAGGCCGACTGGCTCGCTGCAGAATGCGAAAGTTTCGCGAAACGCAACTCCGTCGCGCCGAAACACGGCTACCCGCTTTCGATCGTTAGCGTCCTCAATGGTCGCGGAGACGGTGGCTCCGTCGTCGCTGTAGTCGTTGATCTCGACTGTCGACTGGTCGCCGGGTGCAAGCGCCGCCCACAGCGCGCGGCTCGTCTCATCGAGATCGATCAGGGGCACCTGTAACGTTTTCGCCACTTCCCGCACCAACGGCGCATAGGCTTCATGTGTTTGCAAGGCGATCCCATCTTTATCGAATTTGCGTCTCGACACGGGTGTGATCAATATGGGTGATGCGCCCTTATTCCGTGTTTCGACAACGAACTTTGTCAGGTTTTCCTTGTATTGTGCGGGCGACGTATAGCGATCCGCTTTTTCCTTCGACTCGTCATTGTGACCAAACTGAATGAGCACATAATCGCCCGGCTTGAGTTTGTCGACGATTGGCTCCCACCTGTTTTCGCTGATGAAAGTTCGCGTGCTCCTGCCATTCTTCGCATGGTTTTCAACCGTGACTGTTTGGTCGAAGAAAACTGAAAAAGGCATACCCCAGCCTGTCTCCGGCCAGGCCTTCTTCTCTTTGTCTGCCATTGTGGAGTCGCCGATCAAATACACAGTGGTGTGTTGTTGCGGAGCTAACGCCATAAGCGCTGTACTCAATGCAAGTAGTAGCGCACGCCATGTTCTTTTATAGGTCATGTTACTTTAAGAAAAAAAGGTGTGGCATTACCCACACCTTGTCACCCAAACTTAATCCTGTCTCCAGCGCGGATCTCCGGCGTTGTCGTTGCCGGGGAATGACGCACTGGTAATTGTGAAATCACCGTTATCAGGATCGGCAAAAATACTGTACGATGTTCCAGCAAAACCCAGGATACCACTCAACTGGTAGGTTGCGTTCGTCGAAAGGTAATCCGACGTACTGTATGAATTCGTTGCGCTCAAGGTTGTAGCCGCGCCTGCGCGGAAACCCCTCACGTAGTCTCCTCCTCCTTCGTTCCAACCTGGTCCGAAGATGCTGTTTTTGATTACGATCGGGTTGCCGGAATCCGCGGTGTTCAGATCAATGAAGTAGTTAGGTTCCGCTCCTTCTACACCGCCGGCAACCACTTTGAAGAAAGTGCAGTCTTCAATAGTAATTGAATTGGAGCCGGGGCTTCGGTGATCAATAAACCTTCTCATATACGAGAAAGATGAATTTGTCACCGTGATGTTGGCGACGGAATTTGAGTTGTTGGTAGTAGCCAGCGCATACTCGCGCACACTGTCCACCTGGCAATTGTTCACAATGTAGTTCATCACTGCGTGCCCGCCCCTCCTGTTTGCAGGCGAAGGATACCACGGAACCGGTGTATCTTACAATTCTGAAATTCTATTTTGCCAATACTGCCGACCTGGTTGATGTTGAACACATAACGGCCGCTGTAGTTGTCGCTGTACATGTACAAGTCCTTGAACACAATGGTACCTGCATTCGCGGATGCTTCGAGGTTGAAATTGCTTGTGAAGAATATGGTAGCAAGTTCCGGAACGAAATCGGCACCACTAACGATAGTGAATGACTTGTTGACGTTGACAGCAGTCGAAAGGTTGTAGGTGAGCCCACGCTTAAGTACAAAAATACTGCCGTCAGCAAAGTTGGTGGCGAGCGTATCCATCAACACATTCGGGTCGCCGGTGATACTGCGAAGATCGACGATATTGTCGCCTTCCAAAGGTGCTTTGGTTGTAAACTGGATTGTACCCTTGCTCACATCGCCTTTGAATATTTCGGCTGTGTAGTTTGTGTTACCGCTTAGATCGTCAATCAGTTTGCGCGCGTCATTGCTTTCATCGGTCGTCACAGCGTATTCCACCGGGTCGCCGCCTTCGGGCGTAATTACAATGCTGGTGATGCCGGCTTGAAATGTCCAACTCAGAATAGCCGCATTGTCGATTATATCTGATTCGGCAAGGGGCAGAAATATCTGCTCCCCGGTTATCTGAAAGGCCTCGCTCACCACATAACCCGATTCACCCACCGTACCTTCGGCAAGCACTTTCACACGAGCGAAGTAGTCCGTCCGGATTTCGATGTCCGCGTCAGTCACGGCAAGCTCGGTATCAGTCGTGGTTGCTGTGAACGCAACAGTTGCAAAATCGACTGTTTTAGATAATTCAACCTGGTATTCCACGGTGCCGGCTTCTGCAAACAACGACCGGCTCCACTGCACCATAGCCTGCGTTTCTCCTTCCTCCACTTCGATGACGGCTGGGGTGAAGTTCCGTTTGAGATTCAACTCACCGGGATCGTCTTCCTTACATGCTGTTGCAAGTACCACAAGGGCGACAGCCAACAACAGACTATTCCATATATTTTTTCTGTTCATGTTCATGCGTTTAATAAGTGAAGGTCATCAATACCCGTTGTTCTGAATGATCTTGGGATTCGCGTCGATGGTTGTCGTGTGGAACGGCAACAATTCGTCTTTGCCTGGTTCAAATCCGTAAGCGAGCACATCGATCAAAGTTGTTTGAATTGTGCTCGACGTCCATGCAACTGCAGTGCTGCCTGTGGGCGGTGTAACCGGTGCGGGATCATACAATGAATTGTCCCACGTCATAGTAGTAATGCCAGGTGTGAAATACATGGTTGTGGGCAGGTTGTCGTACGGCGGCAGTCCGGCCACCATGTCAGCCAATTGCTGCTTCACTTCTGCGAGGCGTTGTTCAAGCAGGTTCCAGCGGATCAGGTCAAACTTACGCACGCCTTCGCCACAGAGTTCAAGCATGCGCTCGTTCACTATGGCATTAAAGAAACCATCGTAAGAAGACGGCGTTGTTCCAATGAGTGACGCATTTCCGCCAAAGGCACGAATACGTACTTTCTCAAAAGCGTCGATCGCTGCGGCTGTAGGACCGTTGTTCAGCTCGTTCTCCGCTTCGGCAAACATGAGCAGCACATCTGAATATCTGATCATCACCCAGTTCAATCCAAAATATTGTGCCGTTGATGCCATCATATTAGGAACAATCCAGTCGCGGCGGTATTTGCCATCCACGATCTCACGGAGCTGGCGCGGGGCAATTGTGCCGTTCGCATTTACATTGTAAGTGGCGCACGTTACGTCGCGACGTGTGTCGTTAGCAGTGTACGCATAGAAAGTAGTTGGAAGCACCGTAAGCGCACCGTTGCCACGGTTATCAACGCGC
>JAAURZ010000420.1 GCA_012031955.1 Bacteroidia bacterium | reverse complement strand
GCTTGCTTTCTCGCGCTCGGTGAGCAACTGGCGCTCTTCTTCCTGGCTCTCTGTCAGTATGGCCTGCAATTCGTTCTTCTTGTTGTCGAGGTGGTCGCCGCGTTCGGTAATGAGCGCGTTTGTCTTTTCGATTTCGTCTTTCTTGGCCTGGATGCTGTCCTTAGCCTCTTTTACCCGCTTTTCGCAGATTTGTATCTCCAACTCCTGCAACTCGATCTCTTTGGTAATCGCGTCGAACTCGCGGTTGTTGCGCACGTTCTTTTGCTGGTCGGTGTATTTCTTGATTAGTTTTTCGGCCTCTTTCGCGTTTTCCTTGTTCTTTTTTATTCCCTCCTCAAGTTCTTTGAGTTCCTCTTCGAAACGGGCCTGGCGGGTCTTATACCCTTCGATTTCGTCTTCTAGATCCTGAACCTCGTCTGGAAGGTCGCCTCTGAGCTTCTTTAATTCATCGATTTTGCTGTCTATGGACTGGAGTTTTACAAGTGCTTCGAGCTTTTGTGCTACAGATTGATTTTCCATTCTTTATGAGTAACTAATTGGATTCGTGACGGTCTTCGAAAAATTGATCGCAAAAGTAGGAAATTTTTTTGTTAAAACCTCTACTATCAAGTCTTTGGTGAAAGCCTCACTTTCATAGTGCCCTATATCGGCAACTATGATCTTGTCGTCGGCATCAAAGAACTCGTGATATTTGAAGTCTGCCGACACAAACACGTCGGCTCCGGCCTGGATGGCCCTGGGTAGCAGGAAGCTGCCTGCTCCCCCGCAAACAGCTACTTTCTTGATTGGTCTCTTCAATAAGGCGGTATGGCGTACCATTGTCAACTCCATACGTTGTTTTAAACTCATGATGAAGTCAATTGGTTCAGCCGGTGTTTTCAATTCACCGATCATTCCCGACCCAACTTCCTGATTTTCATTCACTAGTGTGCTCAGGTAAAAGGCGACCTCTTCATAGGGATGCGCGCCCTTCAATGCCTTGAGCACGGCCTGCTGGCGGTCTAGCGGCAGTATTACTTCAAGCCTTTCCTCATCTACCCATTCCTGCTGATTCGCGACGCCAACGTGTGGATCGGCCGCTTCATTTGGCATAAAGGTGCCGGTGCCTGTAACGCTGAAACTACAATTTTTGTAATTGCCGATCTGCCCGGCCCCGGCCTGGTGCAACGCATCCAGTACCGCGCCTTTGTGCGCCGATGGTACAAAAGTTACCAGCTTGAGGAGCGTGTCGGTGCGCGGTGCGAGTATCTTCAGATTCGAGAGTCCGATTTTATCGCAGATTCGCCGGTTCACCCCGGCCAGCACATTGTCCAGGTTGGTGTGGATCGCGTAGATGGCAATGTTATGCCGGATGGCCAGAATAATGGTGCGCTCCACATAGTTGCCGCCAGTGAGCCGCCGGAGTCCTTTAAATATAATGGGATGGTGGGCCACCACCATATTGCACCCGCCGCTGATCGCCTCTCTCACTACATCTTCTGTGCAGTCCAGCGAAACCAGCACACCCGACACCGTATCGGTCGGACTACCAGTTATGAGGCCTGCATTGTCATACCCCTCCTGAAAGACGGGCGGAGCAAATTGGGAAAGGCAAGATGTAATGTCGCCGACGGTGATTCCAGCCATAATTGACGGATTTTGTTTTAAAAAAACGATTATTGCAGTGGCAAAGCAAATATCACGGGAATTTGATATCGGTTGTACGGCTTTTACTGTTTCCATTTTCGCTCCTTTACTGGCTCGTTTCGTCAGTCCGAAACCGGTTGTACGATCTGGGCATGAAGCCGTCGGCTTCTTTTGAGGTCGCCGTCATTTGCGTTGGCAACCTGAAGGCTGGCGGCACCGGAAAAACGCCATGGTGGAATATCTTACCTCACTGCTGCGTAGCCACCGGGTTGCCATACTGAGCCGCGGATACGGACGTACCTCGCGCGGCTTCCGGGTGGCATCTGCAACAGACACGGCGCAGACGATTGGCGACGAGCCCATGCAGTACTATAGAAAGTTCGAAGGCCGTGTGCCGGTAGTGGTATGTGAAGACCGTGCAATGGCGATTCCCCTCATCATCGATCAGTTTCCGGATACCGATGTGGTCTTACTCGACGATGCATATCAGCACAGGCGTGTTAAGGCCGCGTTCAATCTCTTGCTTACCGAGTTTTCGGACCCATTTTATAATGACTTCATATTGCCGGCCGGCAGGTTGCGCGAGTGGAGGTCGGGTGCCCGCAGAGCCCATGCCGTTGTGGTTACGAAAACACCCCAAGGCGTTACAGCCGAGCGGTTGACGGGTGTGGGAAAGAAAATCCGAAAGTATACAGACTGCCCGCTTTACTTTACCGGCATTCGGTACCACGAACCTGTCGCGACGGGAAACGCAATGACAATAACCGGGCGCCAGGTGATTGTGGTTACCGCCATTGCCAATGCCCGGCCGTTTGTGAAATATTTGGAGGAAAGGTACGAGATAGTAAAACACCTCCAGTTCCGCGACCACCACGACTACAACCTTGGCGATGTCGAGCAACTGAAAATGTTGTCGGCAAAGTATCCGGCCGCGGTAATTCTCACGACTGAAAAGGACATCACTAAACTGTCGGGCGAACTGTTGAGGGAACACTCTGCTGCGTTGCCCTTGTTTTATGTTCCCATTACGCCCGCCGTTCGTCGGGGATGGTTCAAAATTTGATGCGCTAGTGAGGTCGGTCGTGGAGACCGCGAGTAAAAACCAGGATTAAATGTCGAAATCACTCAACAGCCTTTTATTTTTGCGCGTGTTCCTGAATAGAAAACTGTTATTGGTCATGTTCGCAATGGTGACAGCACCTTGGGCGCTGGCGCAGCAAGCTCCGGAAACGAGGAGGGGCAGCCGCATTATCGACGATTCCACAAAACAGGTTTACGGTCCGACTACGTCACGCTTCTTTTATGAGCGCGATATTTTCTACAATCGAAAACAATTGCATCCGATTGACACCGTGATCCGGAATTTTCATCGTTACAATTACGTGCAGCGGTTCGAAAATCTTTACCAGGACCTGGGCAATATCGGCACCGCTATTCGACCGCTGTACTATGACGCACCCGCGTTGGTCGGTGCCATTCCGGGATTCGGCGCCTATGATTTGTACTGGGATACCGAACCCGTAAGATACTACGACACGAAGTCGCCCTACAGTAATATGAAGGTGATACTGGGCGGAAAGGGACGCAGCATAACCAGGGCTACTTTCAGCAGGAATATAAACCCGCATTGGAACTTTGGATTCACCTACCGTGGACTGTTTGTCGACAAACAAATTTTGAGAAGGGGAAAAGGCGACCGTCATGTGAAGGACAACTACTATGACGCGTACACGGCTTACGAAACAAAAGACAGCACGTACACGCTTACCGCTAACTTTCGTCGCATGCGGCATCAGACTGACGAGAACGGCGGCGTCGACTTGCCGACCGACGGCACGTTCGCTGACTTGTTTGCCGACGACTCGCGCCCCAAACTCACCGATGCCGAAAGCCGGGAGTTGCGCACCAATTTTCACATCTACCACCAGTATCGTGTTGGCAAAGCGCTGCAGCTTTACCATACGCTCGACAAATACAGGCAATCGAATCAATTTTTTGATGTGCCGGGCAATGCACCCGAGGGCTTCTATGACTACGATGAAGTGGACAGCA
>JAAURZ010000419.1 GCA_012031955.1 Bacteroidia bacterium | reverse complement strand
AAAAGCTGAAAAGGCGCTGAAGGACAGTGAAGAACAACTGCTAGTATATGCGGGAGAACTGGAAAAGAAAGTGATGGCACGCACCCAGGACCTGAACTCGACGGTGCAGAAATTGGAGCGCGCGAATGCATTCTTGCAAGAACAGATACAAGAGCGCCAGCGGGCAGAGGAAGAGGCGCGAAAGGCCCTTGAGAGGGAACGTGAATTAAATGACCTCAAGTCGAAATTCGTATCGATTGCGTCACACGAATTCCGCACACCGCTTAGTACGGTTTTGAGTTCGGCATCGCTTGTAAGCCAGTATCACGTGCGCGGCGAACAAGAGAAGGTCGAAAAGCACGTACATCGCATCAAGGTGTCGGTGAATCATCTCACGGGCATTCTCAACGATTTTCTAAGCCTTGGCAAACTTGAGGAAGGCAAGGTAGACTTGGTGAAAGAAGACATCGACTTGTCGACCTACCTGCAGGAAATCTGCGAAGAACTCCGGCCGCAACTGAAAGCGGGACAATCACTCAGTCTCGACCTGGACCCTACCATCAGTACTATTGTAACCGACAGCCGGATATTGCGGAACATTTTATTTAACCTGATCTCCAACGCGAGCAAATACTCTGACGAACATAAACCCATCAAATGCCGTACGCGAAATCTCAACGGCAGCCTGACGATTGCGGTGGAAGACCAGGGTATGGGTATTCCGGAGGAAGAACAAAAGCACATGTTCGAGCGGTTTTACCGTGCCTCCAATGTCACCAACATCCAAGGCTCCGGCCTTGGGCTTAACATTGTTAAACGCTACCTTGAGTTGCTTAACGGCACCATTACATTTGCGAGCAGCTATGGACGAGGCAGCACATTTATTATCACGGTTCCCACGCATTGAATTTTGATCTTTCCCACCATAGTCATGAAAAGGATACTACTAATTGAAGACAACGCCGACGTTCGGGAAAACACAGGCGAAATACTGAGCCTGGCCAACTACGAAGTGCTTACTGCCAACAATGGCAAGGAAGGTGTTGAGCGCGCTCAGTTGGAATTGCCCGACCTTATTATATGCGACATTATGATGCCCGAGCTCGACGGGTACAGTGTGTTGCACATTTTGAGTAAGAACGAGAAAACGTCGCATATTCCGTTTATCTTCCTTACTGCCAAAACAGAGAAGTCGGATATTCGTCGCGGCATGAACCTGGGAGCCGACGACTACCTCACCAAGCCGTTCGACGACACGGATTTGCTCAATGCCATCGAAGCCCGGCTGAAAAAACACGAGATGCAGTCGAAGACTTATGAACCGTCTGTAGAGGGCTTCGACAAGTTCATACACGACGCGCAAAAAGCGTTGAACTTAAAAAGACCTCTGTAAAGACAGGAAGCTCAAAAAATACAAAAAGAAGATGGAGATCTTCGCTGAAGATGAGTCACCCCAATTCATGTTCTTCGTGAAAACGGGCGAGGTAAAGGCTTACAAATCGCATCCTGACGGGAAGGAGTTCATCACCAACCTTTACAAGGAAAATGATTTCTTCGGTTTCGAGCCGTTACTGGAGAATACCAGCTACAAGGAGTCGGCGATCGCGATGGAAGAAACTGAACTGATGCTCATTCCAAGGAGCGACTTTATCACGCTACTGCAAAGTCATCCGGACGTGTCGGCAAGTTTCATTTCCCTGCTATGCAAAAAAGTGTCTGACAAAGAGGCCCAATTGCTACACCTTGCATACAACTCGGTGCGCCAGCGAACCGCAGAAGCGTTGCTGAAGGTATGGCATGTAAAAAACGAACAACCCGCGATGAACGTATCGCGCGAGGACCTTGCAAAACTGGTAGGCACCGCCTCGGAGTCGGTGATCCGCGTGTTGTCTGATTTCAAAGACGAGGGTCTCATTGAGATCGAAAACGGAAAAATAAAAGTGATCAGTCCAAAGAAGCTCGAGCAAGTTATTCGCTGGAACGTAGCCAGGAGTTAATCCGGTGCTTTGTGTACAACTAAACTTGTATCCGACTGTTGCCGAAAGCATTCGCGGTGCTAACGGGTTAACGCTATTGTCGTCGTGAACGTAGTAACTGAGTTCGTTAAGCAGGTTAGAGACTTTTATGCGAACCGAAAGGCTTGTCCAGCCATAAGCCACTGACGCGTCGAACTGAAAGTAGTCTGGAACGGGAATCAGCCTGCGCGTATCGTTCGGCACATTTACTTGTGTCGACCTTCCTGCTACCCTATCGCCCACATAGTGGGCGGTAAATCCTGCCTCGACACCCCTCAGTACGCCCCGCTGCAGGGTATAAAAAACACTGGTATTGGCGGTGTGCTGCGGGTTATACCGGAGCCTGCTGCCTTCAACATACTGAGTGCTCTTCGTATAGCGTGTGTCATTGTAGCTGTATCCGGCAATGAGCGAAAGGCCCTGTACTGGTTTGCTCATCAGGTCCAGCTCCACACCGTTGCTCGTTACCTCGCCAGCCAGCTCTCGCGCGTTCGGGAATTCAGGGTTGAAGTCGGGACTCCCGGACAATATCGTTTGTGCCAGGTTGCTGTTCACAATTTTGTATGCGGTAACGTTTGCCGAAAGTAATCCTTTGAGGAAATCTTTCTTGACACCCACTTCATACTGGTCGATGACTGATGGTGCCAATGCCTCCCCCCTGTTGTCGGTGCCGCTGTTGGTTTCGAAGTTGTTGGTGTAGCTGGCAAACAGTGACAATGACTTGAGCGGCTGATAAACAATGCCAAGTCTTGGCGAAAATGCATCGGCGTAAGTGGCAGCACCCGTCGTAGTTGATCCATCCGACACTTTAAAGGTCTCATTTTCTATTTCGATGTAGCTGTAACGGATGCCTGCCAGCAGTTTCAGTTTTTCAGTAAGTTCGACAAGGTCCTGCACGTACACACCCACCCGCCGTGTATAGTTGGTCGCGATGGAGGTGACGTCGGCCTGTGGTATATCTTTTCGTTGTTCGTACAAAGACAAATCAAAAATGTTGATTGTGTCATATACTGTATTGGACAGGTCTTGCGGATTTGTGCGTATGCTGAAGGTAAGATTGTCGGTGTTATATGCATCGCGATCTGCCCCTGCCAGCAACTTGTGCTTGAGCGCGCCGGTGTTGAATGTTCCGTTTAAATCCACTTGCGCGAGGTAGTAGTCTTCATCGACTTCGCGTCTCTGCAGGCTTCTTACCCATGTGCCATCTTCCGATACCATCCGTCCGCTGGCATTCGGCCGCGCCGTGCCATACAAGTCGTTGGTGTAGTTCTGAAACCCGCCGACTACGTTTACTTTCCAGTGGTCGGAAAGCTCGTGGGTAACTGTGACGCTGGCGGAGCGCTGGTTGGCGTTGTTATACGACCAAACGGCGCCCACAAAACGATCTCGTGGCACATCGTGGATCGTGTAGTTAATAGCGCCGATGCCATAATCAAGCGTGCGCACGTCGTTCAAGTAGTCGCCCTCTACCAACACCTGCGTTCTGCTACCCGCGTTGACGAGGAACGAGGGGTTGATATAAAATCGCTCTGAAGAAACATGATCTCGGAAACTGCCAGCTTTCTCATAGGTTGTGTTGATGCGATAAGCCACGTGCTCGCTGTTGCCAACCGCGCCATAAACGTCCAGCGACGGTTTATAAAAGTCGTAGCTGCCTGCCCGCATTGTGATTTCACCTCCGCGCTCAAACTTCGGCTTGCGGGTAACAAGGTTAAT
>JAAURZ010000418.1 GCA_012031955.1 Bacteroidia bacterium | reverse complement strand
CACAACCTGCAGCGCAATGTCGCGCCGGGCATTGTCTATGTCGCGAATCAACGCCGCGCGTTGCTGCTCGAAGCTCCCTTCATTGGGCTTCAGCGCGTCGGTACATCGGTTGAAGGCAAACGCCGCCAACGCGATCACCAGCATCAGGTACATTCGAACATAGTTCATCGCTTTCATCGGTCAGGGTCTTTTGTCCAACGATCGCGCCGTTTATAATTCGTCGATCATTCGCTTTACTTCGTCTTTGCTCTTGCCGAGCTTTTGCTGCAGCTTTCCATAGAGCTCCTCCTCTTTGCCTTCGACGTACGTGAGGTCATCGTCGGTGAGGTTGCCGTACTTGGCTTTCAGTTTCCCTTTCACCTCATTCCACTTTCCTTTCAGCGTTGTTGAGTTCATATCCTTGTTTTTTTAGTTTAAACACTTTATTTCCATGTATTGCTTCGCCGAACCTATTCGACAGAAATCAATTCCTTTCCGTTGTCGATAGCGCGCTTGCTTTTTGCGCGTAGTCGTCAACGACTTTGTTGTATCCATTCTTTGCTTTGGCCAGGTAGTCGTTTACTACCTTCGAGGCCTCCCGGGTCAATGCTTTTGACTTCTTCGTTATCAACTGACGATTGCGCTTACCGCTATTCGGAGAGAACAACAAGGCAACACCAGTACCGACTGCGACACCGAGCAATAAGCTTCCTACTACTTTCATTTGGGTACTCATGGTTGTTGAATTTTTAGTAAACAATAGCATAAGGGTTGTTGAAATCTACTGTGCTTGATTTCGCCTATACTGATAAAATAATAATGCCAAACGAACTGCCTGTTCCGGAACGCCTCGTCAACGATGCTGATATACAATGGCTTAGGCCCCTTATGAGGATGTTATATTGCCACGCAAGGGTGTTTAGGCGCTCCCCATTGTGTGGATTTTCCTGGCCAATCGATGACCCCATAAAAAAACTGCCGGCACTTTGCCGGCAGTCGATCAAACAGGTGGAAAGATTAAAGCCCAATAAACCAGCCACTTAGATTTTCTGAAGTACATGTTTTCTGTTTCTTGCAAAACTGTGCGTTTGCACGGCGTCACGCTTGCGTGCCGGACGAGGAAGTGTTTTGTCGTCCGTTTCAATCTTATCAAAAAAGATTCTACTCAAACCGTAGAAGACTGCTACAAAGAGCGTATAAGCGACTACGAAGGCGATGAAGATCAACAATAGATGCATAACCATTTCGTTTTTGCTGTTGTTACTCTCATGCGAAAAATTGTGCCAACGTGCTGCTGGCATTGATGACACTAAAACGGGCGCTTTGAGCAACGTTGTAGATGATTTCCACAGGCCTTTTGTGGAACATTGTCACGAAGCGCGCAATTCTACGCCCCTGGCCTCTGATTTTGTGTTGGCATTGATTTGTTATCTGAATACTCGAAACGAGTAATTCACTTAACCTCTTTTGTCATGAGCAATCTTTTATATCTGATCGCAGTCATACTCATTATTGGCTGGGTCCTTGGGTTCTTTGTATATAGCGTTGGCGGCCTCATCCATATTTTGTTGATCATCGCCATTATCGCAATTCTCTTCAGGCTGATTTCCGGACGTAGCGTCTGACTCACGTCAAGATGCCTCGCGACACCCAGTTGTGTCCGGGGCGGCTTATGATTTGATCGCCTTTGATCCTTTTATATTCCGATGAATCGGGTATTTTTGGAAAAGGAACAAAGTCAATACCATCGTATGAAAAACCTCATTTATACTTTCGCGCTCCTCTTTCTGGCCGTCTGTACACAAGCCCAGCAATTCGAAGGGACTATCAAATGGTCGTTCAAGTCAGACTTCGAATTATCGGAAGAGCAAATGCAACAGATGGCCGCGGCCCGCAAGCAACTCGAAATGCAACTGAACAACCCGGAATTCAAAAAGCAAATGGAGGCCAATCCGCAATTGAAAAAAATGGTGGAGCAACAAGCCAAGGTGCTCGAAAGCATGGGCGACAAAGGTATGGCCGGCCTCTTTCCAGAATCGATGATAGTGAAAATAAAGGGACAGAACGCCCGCACAATTATCGACGAAAGCAAAGAGACGCTGTACCTGGGCAGTTCGGGCAAGCAGTATGAACTCAACCCCAAAGAGAAAACATACCGCGAACTAAGCTACGCGACGCAGGAAAACGACCAACTTAAAAACACTTTTGAGGTACAGAAAACATCGGAAACCACAACCATCGCCGGTTACAAGTGCACCAAGTTTTATCTCACCAGCAAAGACCCGCAATTGGCTGCAGGCAAGGAAATGAAGCAAGTGCTTTGGGTGACCACAGAGTTGAATCTCGACGCCCGGTTTCTGAAACAGGCCAGCAAAGGAGGCAACGCCAACTGGTTCTACGACCAGGTGGAAGGCATACCGATGCGCATCGAAGTGAGCATACCACAGGGTAACATCACCATGGAGGCGACGGAGGTGACCAAAGGAAAGGTGAGCGATGCTGAATTTGAAATACCCGCCGGATACAAGGCAATAGAACCCTGACGCAGACGCGATTGGCGCCTGTTGCATATAGCGCGCAACAAGTACGCGACGGGTGGAACGGAAATGCATTATTTTTTATATTTGTTTTGCGAGTTGGCAATGCCTTGTTTGCCTTTCCAAATAATTGCAACCCTATGAACATCTTCGTTGCAAAACTGAATTTCAAGACACGCAAAGAGGATCTTGAAGCTGCCTTTGCGCAATTTGGTCAGGTTACTTCAACCAAAATTGTACGCGATAAGGACACAGGCCGGTCGAAAGGATATGGCTTCGTGGAAATGCCCAACAATGGGGAAGCACAAACCGCTATCGCCGCGCTAAACGAGAACGAATTTGACGGGCGCGTGATCGTGGTTAAACAGGCAAACCCAAAACCCGGAGGGCATGAATAGCATTTTTAGTTAAAATTCTTTTTATTAAAGTCCCGATACCTCCGGGGCTTTTTTTAATGACCGTTCCGAATCTCATAGCATGAATAACTACCTCCGCTCCCCGCGAATAGCCGGCTTTTTTCTCGGTCCTCTTGTTTTCGTGATCGTTCGCACGATTATCAACAACGACTTCATCAGCCCGGGAGCCGACCTTGTCATCGCCCTTGGACTTTGGATGCTCATCTGGTGGGTTTCCGACGCGGCGCCCATTCCCGTTACCGCCCTGCTGCCGCTAATCATCTTTCCCGCTGCGGGCATTATGAAGATCAACGAAGCAACAGTGCCCTACGCCAATCCATCGATCTTCCTTTTTATGGGTGGGTTTATGATCGCCATCGCACTGGAAAAACACCGGCTGCATGAGCGGCTGGCCATCAACCTGATTCGTCTTACAGGCACTACAGGAAACGGTATTATACTTGGCTTCACGCTTGCCAGCGGGTTCATGAGTATGTGGATAAGCAATACAGCCACGGCCCTCATGATGTTGCCCATAGCCGTGTCGGTAATCGATCTGCTGAAAGACAAGCATGAAAGTATTGCCGAACAAAAAAGACAAACACAAACGAAACTTCGCACTCGGCGTGATGCTGACGATCGCTTACTCGGCCAACATCGGCGGCATGGCTACCATCATCGGTACACCGCCCAACGTGGTGCTCAGCGGATTTGTAAAACAGTTCTACGACCACGATCTCTCCTTTCTCACGTGGATGACTTTCGGTGTACCGGTAGCCGCGTCGTACTAATGAGTTCTT
>JAAURZ010000417.1 GCA_012031955.1 Bacteroidia bacterium | reverse complement strand
GCGTTTGTTCCAGTAACATCCGTAGTCATGATAGAACTTGCGATCGGTATTGAAACCAAAAATGTCGTAGATACCGTTTGTCCAATAGTTACCTTCGGAAACCAGCGCAAAGCATTTAATTCCATTTTGAAACGCATAACGCGATATCTTGAAATAGAATGGTGAGCCGATGCTATTGGGCAGCAGCACGAGGTCAGGCTTGTACCGGTACACAGCATCGGCGTCGTACTTGTTTTGAATATGACCTCACAATTCAAATACCGTTCAGCGAAGAATGCCATGGGAATTAGAATGTTGGCATCTCTGCCTCTTTCCATATCCAGAAATGCAAGAACTTTCTTCTTCATCAGCTTAACTCCGTTATTTCGTCCAGATAGGAAGCCAGTCTCCGCGTCTGGTTTTCGACAGAATAAAACCTGACCTCCGGTGTATCGGGGTTCCTGTATTTATTGATTTTGTAAAGTTCATAGAACTCGATCACATACGCTTTTATCTTCACTTTGTCTTCAATGTCGGCCATTTTTCCTGCATGAGTGTCGGCGAGTATCCTGCTCACGTCGCTCGACGCAGGTCCGAGTCCAAGTATCCAGCCCGGCGCTCGAAGATACTCGAAAAGTTTGCCCGGCAAACGTCCGTCGACATTGCTGGAAACGTTGAGGGGCAATAACAACAAAAAGGCGTCGGCCATTTTTTGGAGCACAGTGCTGCGCGGAATCACGCCGGTCACTCGCGCATCTTTATTCAACCCGTTGTTGTTAAGCGCAGTGGTAATGGATTGATCGATCATTCCAAACAACTGTATCTCAAGGTCGCCGGCAAAATCAGGACGCTCACGTTTGAGTTCCCCGATCGATTCGAACAATGCCTGCGAAAAACGATCCTTGCCGAAAATGCCGGCATGAAAAATGACAAACTTTTTCGACGGATTGAACGAAAGAGTTTTGAAATCATCGTCATCATAACCCCAGTAAATCACTTCTACATTCCTGGCGCCGATGCTTTCGAGGTCGCGTTTCCAGGTAGGACTGGCGATCGTAATTCTCCTGGCCGTGTTAAATACCTCCTGCTCCATCTTTCGGTGAATACGATCAGCTCGCTTCCGATGGGAACAACGCGTAATAATCAACTTGCGTCCACGGGTCCTGAAAATCCGCAAGCCATGGAATTCCAAATTTTTGCGAAAGTCGGCATGCAATCACGGTGTTGGTATGCGGCGGTCCATCGGAGAGAATGGCGTCGACTTTGTTTTGAGTCAGGTATGCAGCCAGATACTTTACCGAAGGCCCGATCCAAAGGGCGCGCGCATCGGGAATAAAAAAATTTGCCCGCACCCAGATGGAGAGTCGTTCGAGCAGGCCACGCTTCTTGCCCGTTACTACAAGTGGGTTGCTCACCGGGTCGTCCTTCTTTTGCCGGTCAGTTTCTTGAAAAGGGCAAAAGGCTCCATAATCGGATGGCGCAGTATCTCGATGCCATCAGGAACGTCGCCATCATTCGAATGATCGATATAAGGGTATTGTGCATTCGACGCTGTGTATACAATCGGTTCCCATCCGCACTTACGCAGGTATTTGGCAAACTTCAGGCACCTGAGCACGCCGATGCCACCACTGGGCGGCCAATAATATGTAACGATGAGTACCCGTTTCACTGAGTTAATGTTCCTGAACTTATCCTCCCCAATTCCAGACGGCCGGAATGGCAAACCGGAGGATGAGGCGTTTAACAGATGGCAAAAGTATGAAAAAGACTTACCCTTTATTACCCCGATTTTAATCAGGGTGTCGCGTACCAGGCGGTTGATTTCATCCGAACTTTTGGTGACAAGTATGAGTGAAGAAAAATACAACCGTTATGATCGCAGAACGATAAACGAGGTCGGCAATGGGATGGCTCACACGAGGTAGAAAGTACGCCATGAATGCGGTCAGTACTGATATGAAAAATACCACGATGGTCTTAATACTAAAAGGCTGATGCCCGAATTTCCGATAGATAAAAATAAATTTGACAACATTGAAAATCACGATGGCCAAACACGAACCATAGGCTGCTCCACTGATGCCGAACATAGGAATAAAAAGATAATTGAAAAGAACAATAAGTGGCGCCAGCAGTATAAGCGCGAGGCTGTTTACCCAGTAATAGTTAGACATGGCCAACAGCTCAGAGTTCGGTCCAAAAAGCATGTCGATCAATTTAGCGAGGCCGATGATCACGACCACCATAAAACCAGGCGCATACAATTCGCCCTTGGGCATGAGCGCGTAAATATTGTGGAGGTTGGCCCACAGGCCAATCAGCAGCAAAGCGCCTATGATGAACTGGTTGATCGCTGTTTTGTTGTACAACGCCGACACTTCTTTCAAATTCTTCTCTTCAAACGCGCGCGCCAGCAGCGTCACGTTTATCTGCGCCAGCGCACGGCGCGGTACTTCAATGGTGGCTGCCATGTAGAATGCCGTGGTATAGACGGCGTTTGCTTCAAAGCTGATGAGTGCGCTCACCATCAGACTGTCGAGACGACCGATCATCATAAACACGCCGGTGCTGATCAGGCTCAGCATGCTAAAGAAAAGAAAATCTCTGAGTGGCTTTTTCTCGATGTGCATCACATCCAACGAAAATCTGAACAGTCCGAGGCGCGAAAGATAAACAAGCAGCACCACCACACTCAGTACGTAAATCAACACCGAGCAAATCAACATCTGGTGAAAGTTGACGAGTTTCAGAAAATAAAGTGTGACCACGATGCCCTGAAACAGCCGTATCCCTATCTCATTTACGAAGCGCGGCAGCGATATCTTGAGTTGAGTCTTCGCAAAAGCCTCCAGCAGCGCGTACAACGCAATCATGAAGGTGAGCCACAAAGCCAGGTGCATATACATTGCCAGCAGTTCGGCGTTTTCACCAAAGAGATTGAGAAAGTATGTTTCAAAACCGAAGTAAACGGCGAGAAAGATGACGTACGTAGTCGTGGCGATCAGCAGCACCAGGTTGATAAATGGTTGGCTTTGCTCTATGTTTTTTACAAAGCGCGGATAGTAGCGCACCACAGACGTCGGCAGCCCCGATTGAATGAAGTAAGCCATGAGAATTGCAAAGTCGAGAATTGTGCGAAGTAAGCCGATCTGTTCCAGGTCGAGGAAGCTCGGGTAAAGTATCAGCACATTTATATAGCCCAATACAATACCGGCGTACGAAATGATGGTGGTGAAGAAACTCTGTCGGATTACAATACCCATGTGACGGTGCTTACTCATATCCCGGCATGGGCATGTTCGCCAGCCAGGACACCTCGTAACTGATCACAATATATAGCAACAAGGAATGGATTTCAAACGGCGTCTTCTGTCACGCCTTCACCGGTTCGCGATGCCCCACCCACGTAAACCGGCGGGTAACATACTCCGGGTTGGTAAAGGAAGCGTTGCCCGCCGGATTGCCGCCGGTCACGTGAAAGTCGGAGAACGCTGCGTTCTGATTCATGTAGATGCCACCCACAAGGTTGAAAGAAACTGGTGTGGCTGCCAGCGCCATTTCGTCAGCTATTTTTCGCGCACCTTTGCGTCGGTCGTATAAGCGCCGCAGGAGATCGCTCCATGATGTTGCGCCTGTTGGGCCGCCAATGCGATGGAGTGATCGGTATTTTTTGTTTTGATGAGCAACGCAATGGGTCCGAAAAGTTCTTTGCTGAACATATCTTCGGCGGC
>JAAURZ010000416.1 GCA_012031955.1 Bacteroidia bacterium | reverse complement strand
CGAGAGTCACGTGTTAGACCTCGTTGCCAATCTCGATCCTGAAAAGGTAGAGTCGCTTGTGCTTTCGTTCACCCCAGGCGCCATGGTTGATCGACTCAACGAACGCGGCATCAAGACCTTCGTTATACCCACCAAGTTTCCATTCGATGTCAGAGTCTGGGGGCAAGTAAAGCATTTGATGCACGATCATCGCATCGACCTCGTCCATGCACACGGCACCCGCGCGCTCTCGAATGTGTTTCACGGAGCAAAGAAAAATCGACTGCCACTATTGTATACAGTTCATGGATGGTCGTTCAACAACGATCAGCAAGGATGGAAAAGACGCCTGCGCGTAGCTGGCGAAAGTTATCTTGTACGCAAGGCAGATCAGACAATCAACATCTCCGAATCCAATCGCCAGGTAGGTATTGACAATATCAAAGGCTTTTCTTCGGTAGTTGTACGGTGCGGCATCGATCTCAATAAGTTCAACAAGGATGCGCCACACGATAACATCCGCATGCAGCTCGGTGTGAGGCCGGACGAGACGCTGGTCGGATACATTGTAAGAATCACGCGGCAAAAGGATCCCGTTTCAATGATCAAAGCATTCGCCCTCGTGGCGGAGCAGGAACCTGATATTCGGCTGCTGGTCGTGGGCGACGGCGACCTGAAACAAGAAGTAGTGGATCTCATCGCATCGCTCGGACTGCGCGATCGCGTAATCGTACAAGGCTTCAGACAAGACATCCCCAACGTGCTGAGCAACATCGATATATATTGTCTACCGTCGCTGTGGGAAGGATTGCCGCTAGGGCTGCTGGAGGCCATGGCGATGGGAAAGGCCATTGTCGCCTCTGCTGTAGATGGCACCTTGGAAGTGGTGAAGGAGGGTGACAATGGCTTGCTGATAACCCCTGGCAACGTTGAGGCCATTGTCAGAAGCAATCCTCCGAATTCACCGGAGCAAAAGCACTAAGAACCCGCCTGGAGCAGGGTGCCTATGACTCAGTTTCGGCAGAATTCAACGCAACAAAAATGGCACGCGCTATGGAAGCGTTGTACGAAAAATACACGACCCCTCACTGATGGAGATCAAATAAATGATTTAATTTTGATACAATGACGACAGCTGCACCTGAAAAAACCTACACACGTATCGCTGACCAAAAAACGACTGCGATTCATTCTCGATAACCTGAAACAGTTTGTACCCGACAATGCCAGGATATTGGATGTAGGTTGCGGTAATGGAATTATAAGTACGCATCTTGCCAGTCATGGCTACAATGTCCTGGGAATTGATGTAAGCGAAAAGGCTATCCAAAAAGCCAACGATAGCAATTCTTATCCGAACCTTGAGTTCAAGGTGTTGAGCGCCGAAGCGCTGGCAAGCTCCGGGCAGACTTACGATGCGATTGTTTGCAGCGAAGTACTAGAGCACCTCGATGATCCTTCACAACTGCTTTCGAAGCTGCACATCTCTCTGAAAGCAACCGGCATATTAATAGTGACCGTGCCCAATGGAAAAGGCCCGAGAGAAACGTTTGTTACAAGACCAGTAATAAAATTGAGAAAGAACAACGGATCAATGTGGAAAGGCTTGCAGAAAATAAAAAAAGCGCTTGGCTACAGCGGCAGCACCACACAGTCTGATGCCGACAATCTCGACCATGTTCAATTCTTCTCGAAACACGACTTACTTAAGCTGCTTCAATCAAACAAATTCACCATGCTCAAGTTTGGAAAGGCGAATTTCGTAGACGACGTCTTTCCGTTTTCATTCTTCGCGAACCGCATTACCGTGCTGCAAAAAATAGATTGCGCAGTGGCTGACGTGCTGCCATACCAATTTACGGGCGGCTTCAACACAATTTGGAAAAAGTCTTAGACCCTATCAGTATGGCAAGAATATCCCTTGGAGTTTTAGTATGCATGCTGTATGCATCCTGGTCGCTTGCCATTGTGCCGTTGGATACCACGAAGCGCAACAAAGTGATAGTGCTTGACCCTAAACTCATTCACCTTGAGGAAATCGGCAGCATCCCCGCTCAGGCGAAGGAGGCATCGGGCCTCGAAATAACCGGCTCGGGACTCATGTGGACTCATAACGACGGCGGTGTTCCGGTGCTTTTTGGTCTTGACCGAGAAGGCAAGCTCGTACGCACCGTGCACATCAACGTCCGAAACCGGGGCTGGGAAGACCTGGCCCAGGACGACCAGGGCAACTTTTACATCGGCTCGTTTGGAAACAACACAAACAGGCGAAAAGACCTGCGGATCTTCAAGATCATGAACCCCGACAGCGTAAAAACAAATATCATCGGAGCCGAAATCATTGCGTTCACGTATGAGGACCAGAAGGAATTCCCGCCGCCAAGAAACGAGCAGAACTTCGACATGGACGCCTTCATATACCTTAACGGTGATCTGCTGCTTTTTTCTAAAAACAGAACAGCACCATTCACCGGCATGACCAAAGTGTACAAACTTTCAACCGAACCCGGAACGCAGGTTGCCACCTTGTATGACGCCATCTTTCTCGGCGGCATCGAACCGCCGGCAATGAATTACTGGATTACCGGTGCCGACATTAGTCCCGACAAGAAAACGATTGCACTGCTTGGACATCATCGCCTTTGGCTTGTCCGAAACTTTGAAGGAAAGAAATTTTCTGAAGGGACTGTATATGAAATCGACCTTGGTCACTTCAGCCATAAAGCGGGCATCTGCTTCTCGGACAACACCACATTGTACATTGTCGACGAGGTCGAAATGGAAATCGTGGGCGGAAAATTATACAAACTGGACCTTGCTCCCGCGCTGAAAGTAGTCGAATAGCAGTACCCAACTTCGTCGGTCTTTTTTATCAGACGTCCCCGTAATCGGCGACTTTCTCACGGGTATTCGGTCATTTTATCTTGAAAATCTGCCACTAACAGGTTAAATTAATTACCTTTCTGGCTTTGTAGGTATAAAAGTGCGCTATCATATCACAAGCCTAAAATAATATTTGCTATGGATAACAACCCCTCTATCCATCGAAGAAAAGTGACGGTGGGTCTTCTGACTACTTTCCTTATCCTCGCCTTCGCGCACACCAATTTGTTTGCCCAGCAAGTAGCGAAGGTAACATCAACTACCAATAGCATTGGATATTGGGAATACCTGCCACCCGGCTACAATTCCAACACCGACAAGTACCCTATCGTGTTCTTTATGCACGGGATCGGCGAACGCGGCGACGGCACCACCCAAATTGGAAAAGTTACCGCGAATGGTCCCCCGAAATTTGCCAAGAATGGTTATCAATTCCCATTCATTCTTATATCGCCCCAGCTTAAATCCAGCTATGGCACTTGGCCAGCGTGGTACATTGACGAGGTAGTGGAGTACTGCAAGACGTACCTGCGAATTGACGAGTCTAGAATTTACATCACAGGACTAAGTCTTGGCGGTGGTGGTGCATGGGTCTACGCGCAAGCCTATGCCTCCAAGATTGCAGCCCTCGCTCCCGTTTGTGGTGGCTACAACAGCCCTTCACAAGCTTGCAACATTGTTAACAGTCAAGTTCCTACATGGGCCTTTCATGGCGACGCCGATCCCACGGTTAACATAAACAAAACCACCAACATGATTAACGCCATGTTGGCCTGCAACCCTGCTCCAAACCCCGCCCCGATCTACACCATCTATCCCGGCGTGAAGCACAACGCCTGGGACTATGCCTACCGTACA
>JAAURZ010000415.1 GCA_012031955.1 Bacteroidia bacterium | reverse complement strand
ATTTGCATTTTATGAGACGTCTGCTATTATTTGCCTTGATCATTTGCCTGATGGTGGCTTGTGAAAAGCCGAAGGAGGAGATTGTGCTGAGGCAGGTGAAGGACGTGGTGGCCGACGCCACATCCGAACCGATGCTCAAAGCGCAGGCAGTTTTCTACAATCCGAACGACATCCGCATGCGCCTGAAAAAAATCAAAGTCGATGTTATTATCGATGGCAAAAAACGGGCGGAAATAGACCAAAGCCTCAACACAGTTATCCCCGCCAAGGGAGAATTCACTGTTCCGCTGGAGGTAAAGCTGGCCATGAAAGAAATGGGATTCCTGACTACCGTAATGTCGATGATCAGCGGCAAGCGCATGGAAATACAATACGTTGGTTCGCTCAAAATCAGCTATCACGGCGTACCCATCCGGGTGCCAGTCGACTATAAAAGTGAAATCAGGATCAAAATCTGACGTCGAACGACTTTTGCTTACATGGGAGCTTATAATTCCCGTAACTGACGGATATAAGCAGTATGAGCCCCAGTGTACTATTACTCCTCGCCGTCGTGGTGTTGCTGTCGGCAGTCGTTGGGCTGCTGGCCGCGCGCGAACGCAAATTGCGTAGACTGCTTGCCCTTGAGCTAAAGGAAAAGCAGCAAATTATCAGTATTGTTTCACACGACATCAAGTCGCCATTTAACCGCATCTCGGCCCTTGCCCAGTTGTTTAATATGGAGAAGGGTAGCATGTCGGAACAACAACAGGAGTACATTAACAAGATGCTGCAAACCGTGGCCGACGGGCTGGCGCTCATTCGCAACCTGGTGGACTATCGCAACCTGGAGTACCGCGGCATTGAAATCAATCCTGAACAACTTGACATAAGTCAGCTAGTGCATGGCAAGGTGAAAAGTTTTCACTCTCTTGCGGCATCCAAGTCGATTACCCTAAATACCGACATTACACCAACCATGATGGTGGTGTCCGACAATCAATGTGTGAGCCGTGTGCTGGACAACCTGATAGGCAACGCCATTAAGTTCTCTTCGGCGCAGCATCATGTTTTTGTTTCAGTGAAGCCCAGTTCCAACGGCCACGTAATCGTGCAAGTGCGCGATGAGTCCGGCGGCTTTACGGAAGAAGACCTGGGCAGGCTCTACAAAAAATTTACACGCCTCACAGCCAAGCCTACATCGGGCGAAAGCTCCACGGGCCTGGGCCTTTTTATCACAAAGGCCATGCTGAGCCGGATCGGCGGGCAAATACAGTGCATAACCAAATACGGCGAAGGCAGCACCTTTACGGTCACTATCCCGACTCAGCTTCGCATGGCGGTGTGACGCCATTGCTGTAAGTTTTGATTTGACAGGTGCCGGAAAAGGTTGATCTTAAAGCAACCTAAACCTCCACGTATGAGAACCTTCCTTGCTCTGGCGCTGCTTTGTGGCGCCTTCGGCTTCGGCACGAAGCCCATAGCGACACCCGTCACCTTTAAAATCTCCTTCACCAAAGAACTAAGCGCAGAGGCGCAAGACGGCCGCCTGTTGCTGATGCTGGCGCGAAATGAAAACTCGGAGCCGAGATTTCAAATCAGCGACGGCCTGGGCACGCAACAGGTGTTCGGTGTTGACGTGACTGGTATGAAGCCGGGTGCGTTAATCGAAGTAGACGACAGTGCGTTCGGTTTTCCGGTAAGAAAGGTAAGTGACATGCCGCCCGGCGACTACTTTGTGCAGGCATTGGTAAACCGCTACGAAACGTTTAAGCTCAAGACCGGCCATACGGTGCAGTTGCCACCAGACAAAGGCGAGGGTCAGCAATGGAACAGGAAGCCGGGTAATTTTTACAGCAAGCCTTTCAAGATAACGCTGAAGGCTGGCGCTGCCCAGGAGGTGAAGGTGGTAATGGATCAAAAAATTGCACCGCTGGAAGAGCCGAAGGACACGAAATACATTCGCCACATAAAGGTTCAGAGTAAAAAACTTACCGAGTTCTGGGGCAAACCCATGTACCTGGGCGCGCACGTGCTGGTTCCTGAGGGCTTCGATGAGCACAAGGAAGCGCGTTACCCGATCATGATTTTCATGGTCACTTTCCCAGCAACTTCGGAGGCTTTCGTGAAACGCCGCCCGATGCGAACCTGGATACGACAGACTTCAGTTCGCGATTCGGCATTTATGGATACAACAAGATTCAACAACAGGAGGCATACAATTTTTACAAACAATGGACACGCAAAGACTTCCCACGTTTTTTGATTATTGAAATTCAACATGCCAATCCCTACTACGATGATTCATATGCTGTCAACTCGGCTAACCTGGGTCCTTACGGCGATGCCATTATGTACGAACTCCTTCCTGAAATAGAGCGGCAATTCCGCGGCATCGGACAGGGCTGGTCGCGCTTTACTTATGGAGGGTCTACCGGCGGATGGGAGGCACTCGCGGTTCAGGTATTTTATCCCGATGAATTTAACGGCTGCTTTGCCGCATGCCCCGATCCCATCGACTTCCGGGCGTACTGCCTGGTGGATATTTACAAGGACAAGAATGCATACTGGTACGACAGCGATTTCAAGAAGCTGCCCAGGCCGTCGCACCGGAACAACCTCGGTCAGATTCAGTCGAGCATGCAGGAAAGTAATCACTTCGAGTTGGCGCTGGGAACGCACTCAAGATCGGGGCAGCAGTGGGACATCTGGGAAGCAGTGTACTCGCCGCAAGGGCCCGACGGCTACCCGAAGCGAATCTTTGACAAAATAACCGGTGACATTGATCCTGCGGTGGCGGCCTATTGGAAGGAGCACTACGACCTCAGGCATATTATGGAAAGAGACTGGAGTACACTGGGTCCGAAGCTGAAAGGCAAGCTTCATATTTACTGCGGCGACATGGACAACTACTACCTGAACAATGCGGTGTACCTGACGGAGGCATTTTTGAAATCGACGAAGAGTCCTTTCTACGATGGGGAGGTTGACTACGGCGACCGGGCGGAACATTGTTGGAATGGCGATCAGGAGAATCCCAACTACATTTCGCGACTGCGATACAATACGATGTACTTGCCTAAGATTCTGAAGAGCATTGAAGAAAGAGCGCCTAAAGGCGCAGACCTGAAAAGCTGGAGATATTAGGAGACCACCATGCCGAACAGGCCGGTGGATACACCGATGACGATAGCTACGGCTATCCCGAGTATGAGTAATATTCTGCGGCGCATAATCATTGCAGTCATTGCATTATAGACACCAAAATTAGCCCAGGCGTTGTCTGGCCACAAAAATTATTGACCAACCGGCAGGATTACTACACCAAAGTGTCGAATTCATGACGTGAACCGGAGCGTCATGTACAGGTTTTTCAACGGCGCTCAGAACGCATTCCAGTGTATTTGCGACACCTATTCATACGCGATATTTCGCGCAATTGGTCGACATTTCGCCAGTCCGGCGGTCAAATACTCACGCAAAAAAGCAAGTAAAATTTCACTATCAGATAGTTGCTGGATATGGCATGTGTTGTGTTAAGCACTTTTGTTTCTGATGCTATTTCAACCTAAACGACTTAAATCAGATGCTCCTCAGTTGAGAATGGAGAGATGAATCTGTGACCCCCACTGTATGTGCCTACGCCGTTCGTTCCGCTCGTCTGCCGCACGCCATCTGCCCTGAAACTCAATATGGTGACTCGTTTTTCATTTTCGGTCTCATTCTACTCGACGCTCCCATTTCTACTG
>JAAURZ010000414.1 GCA_012031955.1 Bacteroidia bacterium | reverse complement strand
ACGATTCATACTTTTGGGTTATAAGCCAGTTCACCGGCCTATCGTTGCGTGCCGGCTATCGCAGCGTCACGGTCATTACACTTCTGCAGGGCATCGTGGCCTTGGTTGTTACCATCTTATTGTATCTTGTAATGGCTTGATATGCAAGTGCTCGTCGCATGCGATAAATTCAAAGGCACGCTCACCGCGCAACAGGTGTGCGAGGTCATCAAGGAAGTGCTTGTCGCGCACAATCTTCCTGATGTAGTTGCCTGCCCGCTTGCTGATGGCGGTGACGGCACAGCCGCTATCCTTACGTTTCATGCACGAGGCGCGATGCTGACAGTCGACGTCAGCGACCCTTTTTTTCGGCCTGTCGCAGCAAGCTATGGCCTTGCGCACGATGGAAAGACGGCGTTCATCGAGATGGCCGATGCATCCGGTTTGAAAATAATCAAAGAGAGCGAACGCAACGTGATGAAGGCGTCGACATGGGGCACAGGCGAAATGATCAGGCATGCACTCGATGTGGGTGTGGATCACGTTGTGATAGGCATTGGCGGTAGTGCCACCAACGATGGAGGCATGGGCATGGCTGCAGCACTGGGTTTCGAATTTCAGGATCACACAGGCAACAGGCTGGAGCCAGTGGGAGAGAACCTGGAGCACGTGCGCCGCATTGTCGATACGAATCTTCACCCGCGCCTGCGGCGAGTAAAGTTCACTGCGTTGTGCGATGTTGACAGTATGTTTTTTGGTGAACAGGGTGCCGCGACAGTCTATGCACCACAAAAAAGGCGCCAGCCCGCAGCAGGTGCGCATTCTCGACGATGGCCTTTTCAATTTCAGCAAACAAATTCAGAAATCTTTTGGTATCGACGTGAGCCGCATACAGGGTGCCGGTGCCGGCGGCGGTATGGGCGGAGGGGCCATGGCGTTTCTTGGTGCCGTGTTGCGCCGGGGCGCCGATGTAGTATTTGAGTACGCCCGCCTCGACGAAAAGATGGAGCGCGCGGATATCGTTGTTACCGGCGAAGGAAAATAGATGAGCAAACGTTGTACGGAAAACTGGTATCCGGTGTGGCTGCCCGTTCGCGCGCTCGGAATAAGAAGCTCGTCGCTGTTTCAGGTGTGAATACTTTGTCGGCAGAAGGTCTTCACAGACTCGGCATTCTTTCAAGCTGGTCGCTCGTGGATGTGACAACGCATATTGAGGCGATCGAGCAGCCGGCGGCGTCCCTGCGGAGGCTTGTTGTGCAGAAGCTTGTGCCGTGGCTGAAGACTTTTCGCTAGTGGGTCAGGGCTGTTTCCATCCCGCGCCGCGCACGACCCTGCCCGGTGTGGCGTTCGTATGTTCCCCGTCGTCGAGCACCATCGTACCGTTGACAAACACATAGGACACACCTTCTGCATACTGCCGAGATTGGTCGAATGTAGCCATATCGGAAATTTTCTCTGCATCAAATACGACCACGTCTGCCATGTAACCAGGCTTCAACTGACCGCGACGCTGCAGGTGCAGGTGGCCTGCTGGCAGCGACGTGAGTTTTCGAATGGCTTCTTCCAATGTCAGGAGATGCTCTTCGCGCACATATTTTCCTAAAACGCGCGCGAAGGTGCCATAGGCGCGTGGGTGCGTGCCCCAGTCTTCAAAGGCTTTTGCGTCCGACATAGAGGCGCCGTCCGATCCGAAGCTGATGTATGGCAACTGAATGATCTTGCGTACATTTTGTTCCGACTGCAAGTAGTACACGGCGCCAATCGTCGACTTGTCCTCAAGGATCAGATCGATTGCAGTTTCGTCCGCATCTTTGCCGTGCATTTTTGCCACCTCATCCAGTCGTTTTCCGCGATACAGTTCGTTGAGAGAATCCTTTCTGAATCCGAGCATCATCACATCCGCCGGGTCGGAATTTCTTGTTGGAATTCCTTCGCGCATTTCTTTTAATACTTTCGCCCTGGTGGTCGGATTTTTGAGCCGCTTTCGCATCGCCTTGGCACCGCCCTCCTGTATCCACGTGGGGAGCCGCGCCGTGAGGCCGGTGGCGCTGGCGGTATAGGGATACATATTGGCGCCTACAGAAAGACCGGCGTGCCGTGCGCTGTCTATTTTATTGAGTACGGTGTCAATCTTGTTCCAATTCCGTTCGTGGTTGATTTTGAGATGGTAGATCTCGGCGTGTACGTTGGCTTCGCGTGCGATGCGGAATGTTTCGCCAAGGGCGGCGATAATGTTGTCGCTTTCGCTGCGCATGTGCGTGGCATAAATGCCTCCATACTTACCGGCTACGCTGGCAAGTGCTATCAACTCTTCCGTGCTCGCGTAGTCGGCCGGCGCGTAAATGAGCGACGCGCCGAGGCCCAGTGCGCCGTCTTCCATAGCTTCTTTTACCAGCGATTTCATCTGCTCCAATTCGTAGTCGGTCGGCGCGCGGTTGTCATGCTCAAGTACATAAATGCGAACCGTGGTTGCGCCCACAAGGGAGGCAACGTTGGTGCTTACACCCTTCTTCGTCATCCAGGAAAAGTACGCATCCAGTGTGGTCCATAAACTGTCGACAGGCTCCTTCAGGTTTCGCTTCACCGGCGCCGCCGACCAGCCTTCGCCAAAAACTTCCAGCGTAACGCCCTGCTTGATGTCGCTCATGGAACGCCCGTCCATGAGCAGGCTGCGGTCGGCCCAACTGAGCATGTTGATGAAGCCGGGAGCGACCGCATATCCCTCTGCGTTAATTTCTTTCACGCCCTTTGCATGGAGCAAGTCGCCAATGGCAGCGATGGTGTCGTGTTGGATAGCGACATCGGCAACAATGGGTTTGTTGCCGAGCCCGTCGTACACGGTTCCATTTCTGATAATAATATCGTAGGCGACTTGCTGGTGCGCGGGTTCATGGCAGCCGGTAATGAGCAGAAGCGCAAGAGGCAGGTAGGAAGATGTACGCATAAGCGCGAAAAGTTATACCATGATAGTCAGGTTGTGGGAGAAAAGAAAGCTGTTGTAAGTTTTGGATGAAGAATTAACGATTCCCTCAATCAACGTAGCCTGCGCGAATGAATAGGGGGAACGATACGGGAAGCGTTTCGCCTTTGGGCCAAACGTTTGCAATCTTTTGCATTACATCTTCCACAGGGTTTGCCCGGTGTGCCTTTATATATTGTTGCGTGGCCGACCAGGTGTTGAGGTACCCTTCAAGCGTGTTGATTGCCCACATTTGCTCGATCGCCAGGCGAGGTGTGTCAATTTCCTGAAAGGGAAAAGGAATCGTCTTGTAACTGGTTTCAATCAGCTTGCGCGCGGGGTCCCAGAATGGCCCGACAGTCTGCGCATAAAAGTTGGACACCAGTTCGTCAACCGCTGGTGTTATGCTCAGCAATCCATAACCCCAGGCTGCCAGTAACGCATGCGGCCTCGCCGTTCGTCGTACCTCGTCATAAAACTTCGCATGATCAAACCAATGTAAAGCCTGCCCCACTGTGATAAGATCAAAGTGATGATCGGGAAAAGGCGATCGTTCGGCGGGGCATACCGTGTAGGTTACGTTTGGCAACGCGGGCGCGAGTTGGATCTGCTTCTCACTGATATCCGTGGCGTGGACTTGTTCAAAATGTTGAGCCAGCACCTTTGCCACTTGCCCATTGCCGGTAGCGCAGTCCCACGCCGTACGCCGGCTTGCACGTGCTGCAGCAGAAATGTGTATAAAGCCTCCGGGTAAGTCGGGCGAAAAGCGGGCATAAGGCGCCGGCCTGACCTGACGAA
>JAAURZ010000413.1 GCA_012031955.1 Bacteroidia bacterium | reverse complement strand
GACCCAGGTGCTCGTCAAGTCCGACGACAAGCTCGTGTTGCAGGATTTGATTATAGCCGCAGTGAACAAGGCTCCGCCGAAGCTGAGGTGCTCGCCAAAGAAGCGCTGCGCAAAAGCACGGAAGGTCTGCTGCCGAACATACCCGGAATGGACCTAACCGGAATGATGGGATGACCCCTGTCGCCGTTGTTATTCTCAACTACAATGGCCAGCAACTGCTCAGGCAGTTTTTACCAACCGTTATAGCATACAGCAGTGGAGCATCGATGGTCGTGATCGATAACGGCTCCACGGACGGATCACAGCAATTGCTTGCCACCACTTTCCCGTCCGTAAGGATCATTCAGTTAGACAAGAATTACGGATTTTGCGGCGGCTACAACCGTGGCCTGGCGCAGGTGGCGGAAGAGATCGTGGTACTGCTCAACTCCGACGTGGAAGTGACGCCGGACTGGCTTGCGCCGCTCACCACCCTGCTCGACGGCGACAAGTCAATTGCAAGCGTACAACCCAAAATATTATCCTTTCACAAGCGCGACACATTTGAATACGCGGGAGCCGGCGGCGGACTGATCGATGCACTTGGCTATCCTTTTTGTCGCGGGCGCCTGTTCGCCTATGCAGAAAAAGACGAAGGGCAGTACAACGACGAGCGGCCGGTGTTCTGGTCGAGCGGCGCGTGCATGGCTGTCAGACTTCATTTATTTAAGGAACTCGGGGGCTTCGACGAAGACTTCTTCGCCCACATGGAGGAAATCGATCTTTGCTGGAAACTGCACCGGCTGGGTTATAAAGTGTACTACACGGGCCACAGCGTGGTTTACCACGTCGGTGCCGGCACACTCGCCTACCAATCGCCGCGCAAAACCTATTTGAATTTCCGCAATGGCCTCACCATGATTTTCAAACACTTCAGCGTTGCAGAGGTGTCGTACAAATTCCCCATACGCATTGGGTTGGATTGGATAGCCTGTGCGTTATTTATCGTGAAAGGCCAATTCGGCAACGCAACGGCGGTACTGCAGGCACATGTGAGTTTTATGCTTCGGCTAAAGGACAACATAGCCAAGCGTCGGGCCTGGCGCACGGATGCAGCCTCAACTGCACGTGATAACACGTATCGTGGTTCAATCGTGTGGGACTATTACCTGTTAGGCAAAAAGCGCATTGTCGATCAATAGTCCCAGATGGGATTGCGTTTGCGGAAATGCTTCCGCATATTCAGTACAAAAGCCAGTGCCAGGTAGACAATAAGGGGAGATCCGAACGTGATGAAAGAAGTATAAATGAAGAACAACCGGATGCTGGAAGTTGCCATTCCAAGCTTTTCGCCCAACATTGTACACACACCAAAAGGCATACCCCCTCAAAAAAAACGTTGGATTTGGAGTACCTGCGTATTCATAAAAACTTCCTTAGGTTAATTTTCAACTTGGAAAAAAGTTGATTCATCGAACAATAATCCGACTTACAAATATAAGCATGTAAGGGTCTCGAAATGATGGCCTTATTCTTAATTTTTTGACTAATAATTGCAAAAAAAAACATATCAGGCTAGTATTGCAACCTGTTTAAACCAACCATAAATCAAATTCCAATGAGAAAATTTGTTTACTCATTTCTGATCCTCGGTGCCATGAGCCTTGCGGGCTGTACCCTGCCCAAGATGGTAAAGATGGCGAAAGAGCAGCAACTCACTGTAACACCCAACCCACTTGAAGTACACAAAGACACTGTAGTGTTTGACATGGCGGCCAACCTGCCTGTTAAAATGCTTAAAAAAGGTACCACGTACACCGTGAACACCTTTTATAAGTATGGCGAAAGTGAGCTTGCGCTCGATCCTATCCCGTTCAAAGCTGAAGAATATCCAAACAGCTCCACCGAGCAGCCGCGGGTAACCAAAACCTTCACCTTCGCTTACGACCCGGCTATGAAGACCGGCGTGGTAGAAGTAGAGGGTGTTGCCTCAAAAGGAACCAAAAACAAGACTACTCCCCGCCTGCAGGTAGCAAAAGGTATCATCACCACATCTAAGCTGGTGAAGCCTGTTTACTTCGCAGCTTACGCCGAACATGGCTATAACAACCAGGAGGAACTTGTCCCTGTAGTGATTCCCGATTTCATCTTCGACCAGGGAAGTTCTGTGCTGAAGCGCTCGGAGATAAAGAGCGAAAAAGGCAAGGAACTCGACAGCTTTCATCGCGTCCAAGAACGCCACACGCACGGTAACCATTACTGGTACCCACTCCCCTGAAGGTGCCGAGCGTATCAACAGCAAACTCGCTCCGGATCGCGCTGGCGCTATTGAAAAGTACTATCGCGACCAAATGAAGAAGTACGACTACGCCGGCATGGCCGACTCTATCGACTTCATCCAGAAGCCGGTTATCCGCGACTGGGCAGGCTTCAAAACTGCTTTGGAAGCGTATGATGGTATCACTTCAGAACAAAAGACGGAATACCTCAACATCATCAACGGTGCCGGCTCTTTCGAAGATCAGGAAGATGCCCTGCACAAGCTCTCTACCTATAAGAAAGTATTTAAAGACGTATATCCTGGTCTCCGTACTGCCAAGACTGAAATCCTGACGGTGAAAGAGAAGAAGTCTGACGCTGAAATTTCAGTGCTTGCCAAGCAGATTACGCAGGAGCAGGCATCTGCCGATGCACTCTCCTTCGAAGAACTGATGTACGCCGCTACGCTCACTCCTTCGCTGGAGGAGAAAGCCGCCATCTACGAAGCCGCTACCAAAAAAGGCACTTACTGGAACGCACACAACAACCTCGGCGCCGTGTACATCGCACAGGCTATCGAGAACCCGGCCAATGCCGCTACGCTGGCCGACAAGGCTGCTGCCCAGTTAGACATCGCTGTGAAGCTGCAGGATGCCCCTGAAGTACACGCCAACATGGCTGCTGTGTCCATGTTCAAAGGCAATGCTTATGCTGCCTATGATCATGCAAGCAAAGCCCTCAGCGCCGGTCTCTCAGGCGACAATGCCGCCGGTGTAAACGGTATTAAAGGCTCCGCCGAAATCGTGATGGCAAAATACCCCGAAGCAATCAGCTCGGAGTCTTCTGCCGCCGACAACGCGCTGAACCTCTTCAACAAGGGTCTTGCACAAGTGCTGAACAAAGACTACCAAAATGCCATGACTTCTTTCGGCGAAGCAAGCGCCAAAAGACGCCAACCTGGCAATCGCCTACTACGGCGCCGCGGTAGCCTCAGCACGCCTGAGCAACGCCGACAATGTGGTCTCAAACCTGACCAAAGCCGTGGGTATCGATCCTTCTCTCAAGGAAGCCGCACTCACCGACCTTGAGTTTGACAAATATCAGGCTACTGACGCCTTCAGAAACGCGCTGAAATAACCCTCATTGGTATTTAAACAGACAAAAAAGCCCCGGCAAGCCGGGGCTTTTTATTTTCCACTTTTTTGCCCAATCCCCCCCCGAATACTATTTTTACCGGACTTTAAATCAGCTATGAGAGAAATTCAATTCAGAGAAGCGCTACGCGAAGCAATGACCGAAGAAATGCGCCGCGACAGCAGTGTGTTTTTGATGGGCGAAGAGGTGGCAGAGTACAATGGCGCTTATAAAGTAAGCCAGGGTATGCTGGACGAGTTCGGCCCTTCGCGAATAATCGACACACCCATCTCCGAATTGGGGTTCGCAGGCGTGGGCGTGGGCGCCGCCATGAATGGCACCGGCCGATCATCGAATTCATGACTTTC
>JAAURZ010000412.1 GCA_012031955.1 Bacteroidia bacterium | reverse complement strand
CCATTCAGAATGCGCGCATCCAGGAAAAGGTCGCGCAGCTTTCCACCAATCAACTGAAGCTGTCGCTGGAAGCGGACCTGCTTGCCTTCTATGACCTTTATGTGCTACGCGTGCAGCTCATCACCATGGCGCAGGCAAGACTTCGGGCTGCCGAACTCAACCTCGACCTCGCCAACGAACGCTACAGAAACGGCTCCATAAGCGCCATCGATCTGCGCATCATCCAGGAGAGCAACCTGACAGCGGCGCTCGACAACTTCGACGCCATCTTCGCCGCTCTGCAGGCGCGCACAGACCTCACACGCCTCATCGGTGGTTTTGTAGGCGATAATGTGACAGGTGACAATTAATTCAGTTTCCTTTTCTTAATTTCCATTTTTTCATGAAAATGGAACAACACATTCAGGAAGCCGCAGACTTTCTGCGCGACAAAGGTTTTGACAAACCGCACGTAGGCGTTATTCTTGGCACTGGACTGGGAGCGGGCTTTGTGAAGGAGATGGACATTATTCACGGGGTCGATTACAAAGACATTCCACATTTCCCTGTCGCTACCGTGGAGTTTCATAGTGGAAAACTGCTGATCGGCAACATCAAAGGCAAACGCGTGGTGGCAATGCAAGGCAGGTTTCATTATTACGAAGGCTACTCCATGCAGCAGATCACCTTTCCGGTGCGTGTGCTCAGGCTGCTGGGCATTCAATACCTGCTCATCTCCAACGCCGCCGGCAACATGAACCTCGATTGGAACAAAGGTGAACTCATGCTGCTGGACGACCACATCAATCTGCAACCCGACAATCCGTTGCGCGGAAAGAATCTCGACGCGTTTGGTCCGCGCTTTCCTGACATGAGCGCACCGTACGCCAGGGAGTTGAACCAACACCTCATCGGCATTGCGAGCCAAAATGGTATCACCTTGCATGTAGGCGTATACGTGAGCGTGGTAGGTCCTAACCTCGAGACGCGGGCCGAGTACCGCTTTCTTAAAAGGATCGGCGCCGATGCCGTGGGTATGTCGACAGTGCCCGAGGTGATTGTGGCCAACCACATGGGCTTGCCCTGCTGTGCCATATCTGTACTTACCGACGACTGCGATCCCGACAACCTCGCGCCGGCCAACATACAGGAGATAGTTGCCGTAGCCGGCAAGGCAGAGAATGGTCTTACCGAATTGTATGTGGAGCTCATCGGGCGCCTCTGAATAGTGACGGATGCCAATACCTATATTTAAAAATGCAAAGTCAGAAACTCAGTATGGAAGGGCCCTCGTTTTCGCGCATCGTTGCCGGTGCATGGCGATGGACGTTAGAGCAAGCCCAGGTGGAGCAGTTGATTCAGGCATCGTTGGAGAACGACATCACCACGTTCGATCACGCCGACATATACGGCGACTATAGCAACGAAGAGATATTCGGCCGTGTACTGAAAAACGCGTCTGCACTGCGCGATCAGATGCAGATCGTGACCAAGTGCGGCATCCGCCTGCTTTCGGCAAAGCGACCCGAGCACAAGATCAAACATTACGATACGTCGCGCCAGCATATCGTGAACTCGGTGGAGGCGTCGCTGAAGAATCTCGCCACCGACCACATCGATCTTTTGCTGATACACCGGCCCGATCCGTTGCTGGATCCGGCCGTAGTCGCCGAGACCTTCAGCCTCCTGAGGCAAAGCGGCAAGGTGCTCCACTTCGGTGTCTCCAATTTCACCACCAGTCAGTTCGACGTGTTGCAGGCGTACATGCCAACGCCGCTTGTTACCAACCAACTTGAAATATCACTGTTTCATCACCAACTCCTTTTTGACGGAACCGTGGACGGACTCATGAGAGAAGGCATCGCGCCGATGGCCTGGTCGCCGCTGGGAGGTGGTAAACCATTTGGAGAACAACACGGCTTGATGCAACAACTGGAAGGCATTGCGCGCAAATATGAAGCGAACGTGTCGCAATTGCTGATGGCGTGGTTGCTGCGTCATCCGTCGCGCATGGTAGTGGTGGCGGGCACCACGAAGACCGAGCGCATCCGGGAAGCCGCCGAGGCCACGCGCATCGAGCTCGACAGGCAAGATTGGTTTGAAATGTTGAAACTCGTGCGCGGTGCCGATGTGCCGTGATTCTTATTGATCCGTTCGCGTCAGACTTTTCAGATATTCCACAAGGTCTACCAACTGCTGCTCGCTCATTCCCGCCTGCAAGTTGGCAGGCATGAGCGAAGTCTCAACCTTTGTGCGCGATACAATATTGGCTTTGTCGAGATGCTGGTCGGTGTTGATGTAGCGTATCTCCACCGCGTCGTTTGTTTCCGACACGATCATGCCGAACGCCTCCGATCCATCTTTTAATTTGAACCTGTATCCTTCGTACCCGAAACTGATGCCCTGGTCGGGATAGAGGATGGCGGTATACAATCCGTCCTTCGGAAGCTTATCGCCGATCTCACTCAAGTCCGGCCCGAACTTCACGCCCTCGTTGTTAACCTGGTGACAGGTCGTACAAAGGGAGCTGAACACTTCTTTGCCTGCTTCAATGTTCCCTTGCTTTTCGGCCAGCACAGCAACAGATGGCAACGATACGCCCGAATTGCTTGGTGGAAGTTTGAGGTAACGCGCACCATCCTCGCGTATGTTCTGGCGCCACGCCGTCTGGAAACGCCTGCCGCCGCCATTTGAAGGTCGGCGGGTATCTTTTCATTTTGTGCGAGCGCAAGCAGGCGATCCTCCGATTCCCACGGCCCCCCAAAAGTGCGGATGGCAAGCTTGCGCACAACCGGGTCTTGCGTGCTGTCCATAAAAATATTTTCCATCAGCGCCATCACGCGGCCATCACTCACATGCGGCCACAGCGACTTTACAAGCGCTTGCGATTTGGCAGCGTCTTTTTGTTTCAGCACGCCTTCAAAAAGATCCGTGCGACCCCATACCACCAGCGCATGCGCTGCCTCGCGCCCGATAATGCTATCGGGATATTGCAGGCTCAATTGTATCAGTTCAGGCGCGCGATTACTCAGCTTGAATCTCGACACCAGTTCGACGAACTCAAGTTGGCCATTGTATTGGTCGAGCGTTTTGTTCAGCGACGCACTCAGTGCACTCGTCATTGTTAGTTTGGACGCGTCGATGTGCTTAAGCGCATA
The DNA here is from genome assembly GCA_012031955.1 of Bacteroidia bacterium. Next base: position 605 of record JAAURZ010000412.1, on the reverse strand, counting down.
GAGCACCTTCTTGCCCTGCGAGCGCACTGCCAGCTTAGCAAGTACATTTTGCTTCGACGCGTCGGTGTGAAAATCGAATGCCCTGAAATAGCGAAGCATGTCTTCTTCGTTGCTCTCGTGAATGATGGCGGCGAGCAAAGGCATCGCGTCTTTGCTGCGGCTGCGCCAAATGATGTCGCGGCCCCAGGGTGTATTCCAGTTGTCGCCCACGGCCGTCTTCCAGGCATTGAAGCAGGCGTCCCAGTTGTTGGCTGCGCCAATGCCGAGTGCCTCCAGGTACCAGCGGTCGTTGCCGTTGTACTGCAATGCAAGCTTGCTCCAGACTAGGGCGGCTTCGTCGCCTGTATGATTGTGCAAGGCGAGCGCAATCTCGCGGCGCACCTGGGGCGATGCGTCTTCGCTTAGCGCGGAAATGGTTGCAATGAGACGCTCGTCATAACGGCGGGCAGCGCGAATGCCGGCATCCGTGGCCAGTGGTGATGGTAGCGCTGAGCGGGCTGCCAGCCGAGATCCCATCGAGCGGGCGGCCCACCGTGCGAGCGCCAGTCGCCGCAGCGGCGCGAACCCCTTTTAGCACGCCCTTGACCGGCCGCGGCAGGCGTCGC
>JAAURZ010000003.1 GCA_012031955.1 Bacteroidia bacterium | reverse complement strand
CACGACTTGACGCGGATCTTTCTGGCTTATCTAGAGCACGCACACCATAGTCTGCCAACTGATTTTGACCGAACGGTAAGGAACCTCGGTCATCTTCTTGATTTTCTGAATGCAATAGACGAGCGCGTTGCAGACAGAAGCTCCGGTGCCGAACGGGCATTCGAATTATGAGGGCGACGAACTCAAACAAGCGCGATCCCATGCGTTGTTCAATCTCGAGTTGCCAATGGCGGTAATCAAATTATTTTGCAGCAACTACTGTCCCTTGTTCTCCCGTATCATCTCAGGGTAGCCCTGCTTTTTGCTGAACGCAATCAGCGCCATGGTAATGCGCTTGGTTTTTGTTTGAATCGTTTTGGCGCTTTCAATCCAGTTGCTGAAATACTTTTGATGCGATCCCGTCAGCGACTGAAAAACTTCAATGCCTCGGGCTCATCTTCAAGGCAAGCCATCAGGTCGGGAGAAATTATGAAAGCCTTGGTGTCAGCTTCCAGTTTTGCCGTTAATGTATCGCCAGCCTTTTTCCCAAGCTTCCTCCGCAGGTCGGCCTTTAGCGGCATTATGAAATCGCCTTCGCCCATAGGCAACAGCGCCATTTGCTTGATGGGCACTTTGTCGAGAAATCCTTTCACCCGAAAAGAGACTTTCGTGTCGGGCTTCAGTTTCTTTGCCTGCGCCGCGGTGATGTGAATGTAGGTCCATCCCGTTTTTTCGCCCTTGCTGGCAAATTTCTGTACGACTGTATTGAATGACAGCATGATCAAATATGGAAAGCAAAGAAATGTAAGTCAATTGTGTGCTTCCATTTTTGATAAGAATAAAGAATGTCCAAACTTTTAAAGACATTCGCGAACGGGCCAACCAATCCAATAGCTGATAACAATGGAAAGCAACGGTATAAAAATCTATAGCACCAGCACCGCCAGGTTGCTGGGCGAGGCCATCGGAAAGCAGCTCAACCACGAAGTGCTGGCCACCCACGTAGAGAAGTTTTCGGACGGTGAGTTGTTTGTTCGTTTCAACGAAAGCGTACGCGGACAAGTAGTTTTTCTTATCGGCAAAATGCACATGCCGTATGAGAATGTATTTGAGCTGCTGATGACGGTAGACGCCGCGCGCGGTCGTCGGCACGCGAGGTGATTCTTATTGTTCCTTACCTGCCACACAGCCGGCAGGAGCGACGCGACGGGCAGCGCACTTCCATTTCGTCGCGCATGGTTGCCGACATGATACAGCTCATGGGCGCCGACCGGCTCATTACGCTCGACCTGCACACCAACGCCATCGAGGGGTTCTACAAGGTACCGGTCGATCCCCTTTCTTCGCTAAGGCTGTTCCTGAACCATATCAGGCAGTCGGGCCTCGAGCACCTGTGCCTGTGCAGCCCCGACTTCGGCGGCATTAAGCGAATCAAACAATACAAGAAAAACCTGAACGCCGAAATGGTCGTGATCAACAAGGAACGGCTCAAGCCGAATGCCGTTGCCAGCATGGAAATTATCGGCGAGGTACGCGACCGGAATGTGATCATCATCGATGATCTTGTGGACACGGCCGGCACGCTCTGCAAAGCCGCCGACTTGCTGGTGGCCGAGGGCGCCAGGTCGGTGCGCGCCTACTGCACACATGGTGTACTTAGCGGCGGCGCCCTGGAAAACCTGGAGGCTTCAAAAATAGAACGGCTCTTCATCGCCGACACGGTGGTGGAAAAGGTGGATCACCCGAAAGTGTCCGTCGTTAGCTGCGCGCCGCTGATGGCCACCGCTATCGAGAACGTGGTTGGCAACAAAAGCCTCGGCCAATTATAGCGCGACTCTGCAACAATACCTTGTCGGATAAATTTCAGCTTTCTTTTTCGAGTACAGACGGTGCACTTTCCCGGTGCACTAAAAATAATGTTCAGGGTATCGGTCGATTGGCGTGTATCGCCTTCATCACGCGCGCGGAGAGTGCGTCGCATCGCTGGGTTGAAGTGAAAACGATGCGAAATTCGAAAGCCGCAGGTGACGGCAAATGAAATGATTGTTAGTTAACTATTAGATTATTGTCAATTCGAACAACAGTGCAACGGCTGAAGCATTTCGCTTCGTACTTTTGGTACTTACTCCTCTAAGTATGAAAAGGCTGCTTGTACTCCCGTTATTGTTTGTCGCGCTGGCGTGCGCGCCCGATAAGAAGGCAATTTTGCGGACACCGAAGGTGGTATTCGTGATCGTTGACGGCATACCTTTCGACGTAATCCAGAAATTGCATCCGCCGGTGCTCAATGAAATTGGGGAAATGGGCGGCTTTGCGCGCGCGCATGTGGGTGGCGACAGCGGCATGGTAAATGAATCGCCTACAATTTCGGCGGTAGGGTATAACTCTTTGCTCACAGGCACGTGGGCGAACAAGCACAACGTGTGGGACAACGATATTGCTGCGCCCAACTACAAGTACTGGAATCTTTTCAGACTTGCCGAGACGCAAAATCCGGCATTAAAAACGGCCGTGTTTTCAACATGGGAAGACAATCGCACAAAACTCGTGGGGGAAGGTTTGCCCGATGCCGGCAACGTTAAGCTGGACTTCTCGTTCGACGGGCTGGAGCACGACACGATAAAATATCCGCACGACAACGATTCAGCGTACATTTTGGCGATCGACGAAGCGGTGTCGGATGAGGCCGCGCGGGTGATTGCTTCCGAAGGTCCCGACCTGTCGTGGGTCTATCTTGAATTTACAGACGACATGGGCCATCGTTATGGCGACAGCGAACAATTCTATGACGCTGTAATTAAAGCAGATAACCAGGTAGGCAAGCTTTGGAAGGCTATACGCAACCGCGAAAAGGAATTTGACGAGGAGTGGCTGATCGTGATAACGACCGACCATGGGCGTGATGCGGCAACCGGCATGCACCACGGCGGCCAATCTGAACGTGAACGCACTACCTGGATTGTGACCAACGCCAAAAACCTGAACGAGCGCTTCAACCAAAACCCGGGCATTGTAGATATTTATACAACCATTTGCGATCACCTCGGATTGAAAATACCCAACGCTGTTGCGAACGAGCTCGACGGTGTTTCTTTGAGGACGCGGAGTCGCGCACTGATTTCGTATCCAATACTTCGCGCCGTTTACCCTCCATATAAGTAGCGAAGCCTCACAGCGAATTCACCTTGTATTCAGCGCCGCCACGTGGTAACTAGTAGAGGCATGGGGCAAGCGTGCGAACGCTGCCTCCAATTTTTTGCCGCCAAATTTTTTCGTTTTGAAAACAACGCTATCGAACCTGACCGCCCTCCATTGCTGGGAGTGCTCCAAAGCATACAGCGCCGACCAAATCAACACCGTTGCCTCGTGTGAGCGGTGCGACAAAAACCTGCTACTTGCTTCGTACGATGTGACCCACTGCAGCACACGCGACATTCGCACCGACGACCGATCCATGTGGCGCTACTTCCCCATGCTTCCGCTAAACAACCCCGCCAACGTTGTGAGCCTTGGCGAAGGATTCACGCCAATACTTAAGCTCGACAAGACAGCGAAGAAATTGAGCGTCGACAAACTCTACCTGAAAGATGAGGCGCTCAACCCAACCGGTTCATTCAAAGCGCGTGGCATCAGCATGGCCATCTCCAAAGCCAAAGAGCTGGGAATATCGCGTTGCATTATACCAACGGCGGGCAATGCGGGTGGTGCCATGGCGGCCTATTGCGCCAAGGCAGGCATGGAGGCTGTGGTAGTGATGCCCGACCACACGCCGATCTTATTCCAGCGCGAGTGTGAGCTGTTCGGCGCCCATGTGGAGTTGGTGAAGGGACTCATCAGCGACTGCGCTGCCCGAGTGCGCGAGATAAATCGCAACAAGAAATATTTCGATCTCTCCACCATGCGCGAGCCGTACCGGCTGGAGGGCAAGAAAACAATGGGCTATGAAATTGCAGAGCAACTCTCGTGGTCGGTACCCGACGTGATACTTTACCCAACTGGCGGCGGCACCGGACTTATCGGCATATGGAAAGCCATTGGCGAGATGATACAACTCGGATGGTTGCCCGACAAGCGTCCGCGCATGTACGCCGTGCAGGCGCAGGCATGCCAGCCGCTGGTAGAAACGTGGAACAAGACGCAGCCTGATTCCACCCAGTATAAAGGATCGCAAACGCACGCGCTGGGACTAGCGGTGCCTCAACCTTTTGCTGAAAAACTGATACTCGAAATTCTTCATACATCAGGCGGAAAACCGCTCGCGGTTTCCGAGCCAGCCATGATCGCGGCGCAGCTCGAACTTGCCAGAACCGAAGGCATCCTGGCCGCGCCCGAAGGGGCGGCGTTAATCGCCGCCTTGCGGCAACTAAAAACGGAACAGCAGATTCTGGAAAACGAAAGCGTGCTGCTACTGAATACGGGCAGTGCTTATAAGTATTTATAAGGTTGGTTTAGCGATGGAGAATCCTCCGTCAATGTCACGTTTGACTGAACGGAATTAAGAAAACAAAACAATGAATACTGTCGGCTGTTACCCGCTCTCAATAACCCTTTCAAGTGTTTTGCCGAACCCGTCATGGTGAGAGGTCCAACCAGGTTTACTATGGAGGATTTGAAGCTTTTGTATCGGCTGGAGCCTGTCATTGGCGGCAACACATATACTAGCTCTTTCATGATCAACCAACTCCACTAAAAAATTATTATCTTTGTGTTGTGCAGCTATCGTCTTTTCATAAAGAGGCCCTTAAACATTTCTTTTCTTCGAAACCAGTGAAGAGGGCATACGTTTTTGGATCATATGTGAAAAACGAAGCTGACCAAAATAGCGATATTGATATACTCGTTGAACTCGACCACAGCCACCCAATCGGTATGAAGTTCTTTTCTTACAAGTACGAATTGGAGGAATTGCTCAAGGTTAGGGTTGACCTGTTGAGTACAGAGGGATTATCGCGGCATGTTAAACCACATATTGATAAAGACAAAGTACTAATCTATGAGAGGACGGCTGCCTGACAAGGTTAGGGTCCAGCATATTCTCGATGCAATCGCTGAGGTAGAAAAATACATCACCGATATCTCGTTAGAAGTCTTTCTCGAAAATTCGGAAAAGCGGTACGCTACTATTAAGCAAATAGAGATTATCGGTGAAGCTTGTAACAACATCACAAGCGAATTGCAGGAAGTCCATCACGAGATTCAATGGAGATTGATCCGGGGCTTCCGCAACATATCAATCCATGAGTACTTCGGAGTCAACTTTCACATTGTTTGGGAAATTGCCACAAATGATCTTCCGGTTTTGAAAGAGCAATTCAACACCGTTTTGAAAGACCTCGATTAACAAACAGGGGATTTCTGCTATGTACCGAGCGGGACCTTAAACATTAATGCTTCGGCCAGCATGAGTACCCGGGGCGGGACTTGAACCCGCACGACGTTTAACCGTCACAGGATTTTAAGTCCTGCGTGTCTACCAATTCCACCACCCGGGCATTTTGGATGATCTGTCTCTACTTCGTTCAGACGGCCCGGCACATTCTCGGCCACCGTAAAAAAGGAATGATTTGAAGATTGCATTTCTTGACGTAATCGTTCAAAAAATCAATAAATCTCCAAATCATTCACTATGAGCGGGAAACGAGACTCGAACTCGCGACCCCGACCTTGGCAAGGTCGTGCTCTACCAACTGAGCTACTCCCGCGTTTTTGTTGGTCACTGCGGCACAAAACGCCTTCTTGTGCCCGAAATGGACTGCAAATTTAATGCAACGATTCAAATTTGCAACTCACCGGCCCGCCAAAAATAATGCTTCTTATTTGTTGTCGGTAAAATGTTTCCGGGTCTTCTCCTGGCTGAATTTTTCGTTGTTGAAGGCATCGGAGGCTCCTTGGGTATCGACAGCGATTTCCAATCTGCTCCTTTTATCCATTTGCCGATCGCCATTATCTGGCCGATATGCGAGGGATAATGCGCCAGTTGCCGCTGGATTACTTCCATCACTGTCTGGCCCTCGTTGCGGATATACACAACCTTGGTAAGATCGGTTTCGGTAAGGGGGGTTAGCGCATCCACAAGGCAGGTCCAGCCCTTCTCCCAGGCTTCCAGCATCTCGGCCTTGCTTGCGTAGTCTACTTCAAACTCCGCCTCGCGGTTTCGCCAGGGCTTCTCACCGTCGCTGGTGAGAAAGTCCGTCCATCTCGACAACATGTTGCCGCTCAGATGGTGAACGATAAGGCCGATGCTGTTGCTGGCTTCATTGGGCCGCCAGTTGCTATCGGCATCAGTGAGTTGAGCAAATGTTTTGTCGCCCAGGCTCTTGTAGTATTTGAAAAGCTTGACAGAACTCTCCAGGAAATTCTCTCCTACAGTGCGCTCGCTCATAACAGAAAATTTGCTAGGCAGACTTACGCAACTCTTCGTTCTCTTTGGGTTGCATGCTTTTGCGAAGTTCATTCGCATGCTGCTTGTTCTTGGAATATTTAATATGATCAGGCACTCCTTTCAGATCCCATATCAATCCAACCGAGGCAAACCCGCGAAGTATGTAGTAGGTGATGTCGATCTCCCACCAGAAGAAACCCTGTCGCGACGACACTTCGTAGTAGTGGTGGTTGTTGTGACATCCTTCGCCCATGGTAAGCAAAGCAAGCCACAAGCTGTTTTTCGATTCGTCGCCCGACTCGTAGCGCTGCTTGCCGAACTTGTGCATGATGCTGTTGATAGAGAACGTGCCGTGATACAGAATGATGGTGCTCAGAAAAAAGCCCACAAAAACCGTGGACAATCCTGCGGCAGAAAACGCAGCCGCCAGGCCTCCTCCATTCACAATACCTCCGACCACGAACACCACCAGGGCCAACACGGCCGGCGGCACCAGGTGATATTTGTTCAGCCAGATCAGTTCCGGGTATTTCGCGTAGTCGCCGATCGTTTTGTAGTCGGTCTTCTTGTAGTCAGGCCCGACTATCCAGCCGATGTGTGAATACCAGAAGCCGTAGAGCTTCATCGAATGCGGATCGTCCGGCGTGTCGCTGTGTCGGTGGTGATGTCGGTGGTGAGAGGCCCACCACAACGCGCCCTTCTGTACCGACGTCTGCGCCATGAAGGCAATTATAAACTGGAAGAAACGTGACGTTTTGTATGACTTATGGGAGAAATAGCGATGGTAGCCGCCCGTTACCCAGAACATGCGGAAGAAGTAAAGGAAAAAGCACACGGCCCAGTCGAAAAGGGTGGCACCGGTAAAAAGTGCTCCAATGGGTAGCAGGTGCATCACGACGAAGCTTATTTCGTGGCTCAATTTCGGCCTGCCGCGCCTTGGTAGTGTTAATGTTTCAGTACTCATGCGTTCAATTATTTGGGTCTTTGCCACCCACTCTTGCAATATTCTGTCGCGAATTACGCAAACTGGTGAATGGGACAGCAAAGGTAACGATTAATAACGGAACCGGGCTGTTAAGAATTCGCATACACCACCCTCTGTAAGATATTTTCTACAAACGGCTCAATTACCGAGACCGGATCGCCCGTTACGAACAATTGTGAGGATCGACGCAACAAGGTCCTTGTTCATTTCTTAACCTGGATCAAGCCGATCAGGTATTATTCATAACTTAAATCAATGCCGCGTAGGGGTAATGGAGATGAGATTTGTCTCAATAAAAACCGACCCTTCATGAAAACACCCTCCGTCTCAACCCATACCGCATTGGCAAGCCATCGCTTGTGGAGCATCTTGCTCGGAATACTGGTGGCCACCTGCTCCACGCTCGTCGCCTTCGGCCAATCGACCCAAACCATTCGCGGGCGAATAGTAGATGAAGTGAGCAAGACGCCGCTCATAGGCGTGAACGTGGCCGTAGTGCTGCCTGATGGCAGCGTGACCGGCAGCTCCACCGACGCAAACGGCGACTACAGGATCGCCGGAGTGCCAGTCGGTCGCCACAACATCCGTGTCACCTACGTGGGTTATGAGGAACAAACGCTTGCCAACGTGGTGGTAACGGCAGGCAAGGAAGTGATCCTCAACTTCAACCTCACAGAGAGCATAAGTCAGCTCAGCGAAGTGGTAATATCCGGCTCGTCTAAAGAAGACAAGACGGCAACCAACAACGACCTCGCTCCGGTAAGTTCGCGCTCGTTCAACGTAGACGATACCAAGCGCTACGCCGGCGCCCTCGGCGATCCGTCGCGCATGGCCGCCAATTTCGCCGGCGTGGTGGGTGGCAACGATTCACGCAACGACATTGTGGTGCGTGGCAATTCGCCCACCGGTATGTTGTGGCAACTTGAGGGTCTCAATATTCCGAATCCCAACCATTTCGGTGCGCTGGTAAGCACGGGTGGTCCGGTGAGTATTATTAACAATAACAATCTCGACAAGTCTGATTTCATGACAAGTGCATTTCCCGCACAGTACGGCAATGCTACCGCCGGCGTGTTCGACTTGCGTCTTCGCGACGGCAATAACGAGCATCACGATGTTCTCGCGCAAATAGGTTTCAACGGATTTGAAGCAGGGGCCGAGGGACCTCTTTCAAAGGCGAGTAAGGCGTCGTACATAGCCAACTATCGCTACTCCACGCTGGGTGTGTTTCAGGCGCTGGGCATCGAGTTTGGCACCGGCTCCAACACACCGCTTTACCAGGACGTCAATTTCAAAGTGACTTTGCCAACCGATAGAGGTGGCAAGTGGACATTCTTCGGACTTGGTGGCACGAGTTCAATCGATCTGCTTGGAAGCAAAGCAGACCTTGAAAATGATGCTGATCTGTATGGGGGAGAAAACGAGGATTCATATCCGCGTTACCGCACGGGCATCGCGGGCGTGAGCTACGAAAAAACGCTGTCCGACAATACCTTTATCAAGTTGAGCGGCGGCGCCAGCAGCACATTCGAAGAATTCACTTCCGACTCGCTTGTACGCAATTCGGAAAATGAAGTGATTGCGCGGTACCTTCGGGCCGAAGCTGAATTCTCCACGCAAAAGTACGCGTTCAACTTTTATACACGCACCAAGTTCGGCTCGAAAAACAGCCTCACATCCGGGCTCTATGTGGACGCCACGCACTTCAACCTGTACAACCGTGATGTGTACGCCAATGCCGGCACTGACACTATAAGGGTGAACACTACGGACGATGTTTCGCTCTACCAGTTGTTTTCAACCTGGAAGCACCGCTTCAACACGCACTTCACTTTGAACGCCGGTATCCATGCGCAGTACTACTCGCTGAATGAACAAGTTGCAGTGGAGCCGCGCCTCAGCCTCCAGTTCATTCCCAACTTTCGCCACTCCATCAGCGTCGGGTATGGCATTCATAACCAGGCGCAGAACATCACCACGTCTTACGTACAAACCCGGACCGAACAGGGAGTGGTGCTCACCAACCAAAGCCTCGACTTTACCACGAGCCATCATGTGGTGCTTACTTATGATTGGAACATTACCGATCAGGTGCGCCTGAAGGCCGAGGGATATTACCAACAGTTGTCGAACGCGCCGGTGGAACGGCACGCCAGCTCTTTTCAGCATTAAACACGGGCGCCAGCTTCGCGCCGATCGATGAAGACAGCCTGGTGAACAACGGAACCGGCCGCAACTATGGCATTGAACTTACGCTGGAACGTTTTTTTGGCAAGGGATACTACTACCTGATTACGGGCTCGCTGTTTGACTCGGAATACGAGGGAAGCGACGGCATCAAACGCAACACTGCGTTCAACACGCAGTATGTACTCAATGCACTTGCGGGCAAGGAATGGCAGATTGGAAAAAACCGGAACTTCCTGGCCGTAAGTATCAAGCTGACCACGATAGGTGGCAAGTACCTTACCCCTATCGACTTTTTACAATCGCAGCAGCAAGGCAGAACGGTGTACAACGAAAGCGAGGCATTCAGCGAGAAGCAGGATCCTTACTTCAGAACGGATCTGAAGATCAGCTATCGCAAAGAATACAAACGCAGCACGCTGGAGGTCGCCGTTGACCTGCAAAACCTCACCAACAACCAGAACATCTTCGCTCAAACTTACAACCCGCGCACAAATACGGTTGCGACGCAATACCAGCAATCGTTTTTCCCGGTGCCTTATGCACGCTTTACGTTCTGACAACTTAAGCTTATTAAGTTTTTGTGACGGCCGGATGCCGGGCAGCGCATCCGGCTTTTCTTTTTTATCTTTGGGTATGTTCGCCGACGAGTATACGCCGTTGTTTCAATTTATATGCCGCATCATGGACGTTACCGAACAAGATTGGGTACCGCATCGCGAAGCGCTCACGCGCCGGTTTCTGAAGAAGGGCGAGTACCTGCTGCGCGAAGGGCAGGTGTGCGATCATGTTTCGTTCATCAACAGCGGATTTTTCAGGGTACACCTGAACGTGAAAGGGGAAGGCCTCACATGCCACTTTTTTTCGAACATGAGTACGCCACCGACTACAAGAGTTTCCTTTCGCGACAGCCGGGCATCGGCAACATACAGGCCATGGAAGATGCCGAGGTGCTTCAACTGAACTACAACAACATGCAGCGATTGTACAACCAGATTCCTGCTTGGCAAAAATATGGAAGGCTGGTTGCTGAAGCGATTTTTTTGCAGGCCGAAGACCGTGCGAAAGAACTGCTGCTGAGCACACCCGAAGACATGTACCTGCGACTTGTACATGAACAATCCCAAATTCTCGACCGCGTACCACAACATCTGATTGCCAGCTACCTGGGCATTAAACCGGAGTCACTTAGCCGGATAAGAAAGCGGGTGATGGTGGAAAAAAGGGCGTGACGGAAAGCTTATTTTTTCAGAATTCCGATTGCTTCATTCAGCTTCAATAGCGCTTCCACGGGGCTTATCGCATTGATGTCTATCTTGCCAAGCAGCTCCTGAATTTCCTTAAAGCGCGGGTCGGCCTCGAACAAACTCATTTGCATAGTCGACTTCGGCACTTCATCCAACTTCTTGCGGTTATCGTTCTTGTGCTTGTCCGTTTCGAGAAAGTGCAATATCTCGTTGGCGCGCAACACAACCTTGTTGGGCATGCCGGCCAACTGCGCCACATGTATACCAAAGCTGTGTTCGCTGCCGCCTTCCTTGAGCTTGCGCATAAAAATGATCTTGTCGCCCGCCTCTTTCACCGACACGTTAAAGTTCTTTACCCGCGGCAGGTCTTCAGCGAGTTGGTTCAACTCGTGGTAGTGGGTGGCGAAGAGCGTTTTTGCCCGGCAGTCTTTGTGGTTGTGCATGTACTCTACGATGGCCCATGCGATTGAGACACCGTCGTATGTGCTGGTACCCCGGCCGATTTCATCCATAAGCACAAGGCTGCGGTCGCTCAGGTTGTTGAGTATGCTGGCTGTTTCTATCATCTCAACCATAAACGTCGACTCGCCGCGCGATAGATTGTCCGACGCACCCACGCGTGTAAAAATCTTGTCGACAATACCCAGCGTGGCGGTGGCGGCAGGAACGAAACTGCCGATTTGCGCCATCAGCGTTATAAGCGCGGTCTGCCGGAGCAACGCAGATTTACCGGCCATGTTGGGCCCTGTAATGATCAGTATTTGCTGTTCATTGTTGTCAAGAAAAATATCGTTGGGCACATACGTTTCGCCTACGGGCAGTTGCCTTTCGATCACCGGGTGCCTGCCTTCTTTTATGTCGATCGTAAAAGAATCTTCCATCGCCGGTTTTGTGTACTTGTTGGCCCGGGCCACCGTCGCGAAAGACATGAGGCAATCGAGGTGTGCAAGCCAGCGCGCGTTTTGTTGTACCTGCGCCACAAACGTGGAAGCAAACTGCACGAGCGCATTGTATATGCGCTGCTCTATCACCACCAGTTTCTCCTCGGCATGCAATATTTTCTCTTCGTACACTTTCAGTTCTTCCGTGATGTAACGCTCTGCGTTCACCAGGGTCTGCTTGCGTATCCAGTCGGTGGGCACCTTGTCTTTGTTGGCATTGCTTACCTCGAGGTAGTAGCCAAAAACTTTGTTGTATGTAATTTAAGCGACGAAATTCCTGTTCGCTCCACTTCCCGCTTCTGTATCTGCAGCAGGTAGTCTTTTCCTGAAAACGCGATCTTTCTGAGCTCATCCAGTTCTGCGTCGATACCGTCTCTTATGATGTCGCCCTGGTTGCTGGCCAGCGACACCTCGTCTTTCAGTTCTTGGTCGATTCTTTTCACCAGGTCTTCGCAAGTGTCAAGCGCAGTGCCGATGTGTTCCAGTGAAGCATTTGCATGCTGCAGCAACAAGTCTTTCACAGGCAGTATGCAGCGCAACGACTTTTTAAGCTGCACCATTTCGCGGGGGCTAACGCGGCTCACTGCTACTTTGGAAATAAGTCTTTCGAGGTCTGCAATTTGGCGAAGTTCCGCCAGCAGCTTGTCTGCAAGGTCGGTGTCGTTGTAAAATACATCGACCACATTCAGGCGTTCTTCAATCGCCGCCCGGTCTTTCAGCGGCAGCACCATCCATTTGTACAACTGACGCGAACCCATGGGCGTCACAGTTTTGTCGAGAATGCGTATCAATGGCACACCGCCGTCATTTTGCGTGTCCACAATCTCCAAACTGCGGATGGTGAACTTATCCAGCCACACGTACTGGTCTTCGTCGATGCGCGACACTGAAGCGATATGTGACGTGTCGCGGTGTTCCGTTTCCTCCAGGTAGTGGAGCACCGCCCCTGCCGCCATAATCGCCTCCGTCATCCCGTCGATGCCGTAGCCCCTCAGGGTGCCGGTCTTGAATTGATTGATCAGCTTCTCGCGCCCGAAGTCGAAACCAAAGGCCCACTCGTCCAATGCATACGTACTGGTATCGGGCAATTTACCCTCCAGCGCCTGGCGGCATGCTTTGCTGAAGATTATTTCAGCGGGCGCGAATCCTTCTATGAGCTTGAGCACATATTTCTCGGGCCCCTGTGCCACATAAAATTCACCCGTGGATACATCAAGAAACGCGACGCCCCAATTGGATTTTGTCACATGTACCGCAGCGAGAAAATTATTCTGGCGTCGCTCCAGCACATTGTCGTTGAACGAGAGGCCAGGCGTAACCAGTTCGGTAACGCCGCGCTTCACGATGCCCTTCACCGATTTTGGATCTTCCAGTTGGTCGCATATCGCTACCCGGTGCCCGGCCCGCACCAGTTTGGGCAGGTAGTTGTCGAGGGCGTGGTGCGGAAATCCCGCCAGTTCTGTTTCCGAAGCCGACCCGTTGCCCCGCTTGGTCAGCACAATGTCCAGCACCTTGCTGGCCGTCACGGCGTCTTCACCAAAGGTCTCGTAGAAGTCGCCCACGCGGAAAAGCAGCAGCGCACCGGGGTACTTCGCCTTGATGGCGCCGTACTGTTTCATCAACGGAGTTTCTGCTGCTGACTTTGCGGCCATAAGGAGGCAAATATAGAAGAATATGAATTTGGCATTCCAGAAATCAATCGCTTCACAGCGACAATGACCCGGCAAAAATATTCCCACCTGCGCCGGCTCATTTGTAATTTAGTTGCTCACATTGAGACTCATTTCAAAATACCTGTTTACCTATGAAGATTTACACCCGTCAGTCCCCACCCACAAACATGTTTCGGCCACAAGCACTGCTCACATCATTGATTGTGATGGTGCTGTTTGTAAGCCAGTCGTTTATTGCAAAAGCCCAGAAACTTGAGAACTCAGTTTTTTGGGAGATTTCGGGCAAGGGCATGAAAAAGCCATCTTATTTGTTTGGCACCTACACGTGGTAAACGCCAGCTACCTTGATGAAATTCCAAAGGTAAAACAGGCCTTTAGTGATGCCGACCAGGTAACGGTGGAAATGGTGCTCGACTCGTCTAAACTTGAGGCGCTGGCCATGATGGCGCTGATGCCCGACAAGAAACTGTCAACTATGATCAGCAAAGAAGATTACGACCTGGTGGCGGAAGAATTCAAAGCCGTGATGGGTGCCGACCTGGCGATGTTCGAGCAACTGAAGCCCGTTACCCTTTCTGTGCTGCTCACACTTATGTATATCCGCCAGGATCAGGGCGACATATTGGGCAAGTATACCGGCGCCCCGCTCGACATTCACTTCGCCAGCGAGGGTAAACGAACGGGGAAGAAGGTGAACACCTTTGAAACCATGGAGGAACAGATGAGGATATTGTATGATGGCGAGACGCCAGAGAAGCAGGCGGAGCACCTGGTGGCCTTTGTGAAGGCGAAAGACGAAATGAAAGCGAGTCAAAAACAACTCACCGACGATTACTTCGAGGGCGACTTGAACGCCATGTATGCCTTGTCGGAAAAATACGCCGACGAGATGGGTGATCTCACCTATATGCTGGATGACCGAAATGTACGTTGGATGGAATTGCTGCCCGGCCTGCTGAAAGACGGCGGTCAATTTGTGGCAGTAGGAGCGCTGCATCTGACGGGAAAAAAGAGTCTCATCACCATGCTGCGTGCCGCCGGCTATACGGTGAAGCCGCTTGCCCTCAAGTGAGTTAATAGCCCGGCTTCTCGGCCACCACCATCCACATTACATCGCCCTTTACGGCCTTGCGATCTATAAACGGGTCTTGCTGTAAAATGATGGTGAACCCTGCCTTGCGCAAATCCGCTATGGCGTACGCCATGGCCAGTTCGTGCCGCCCTTCCTGATCGGCGCGAGTTGCTTTGCGCCGTTCGTCGGCTATCGGTTCGCACAGCACGAGGCGGCCGTGTGGCTTTAATGCCGTGAGTATGTGCTTCAAAATAGTGTCGTGGGCGTCCATTTCGTGATAGGTGTCGACAATGATCACCGCATCAAGCGCAGCCACCGGCAGGTGCGGATTGTCAGCGTCGCCTCTTACAAGAGCCACGTTGCTAAGGCCGCGGGCTTTCAGGTGGTCTTCCAGTTGTTGAGTCTGCTTTGATCGATGTCCACAGCGTATACCCGTCCGCTCGCACCCACGGTGGCGGCAAGTTTTACAGTCATGTAACCCTCGTGGCAGCCAATGTCGGCCACGCGTGAGCCGGCAGCAATCTTCAATTGGCGTATTAGCTCTTCGGGCCGCTGCCACTTGTCGCGGGTCTGCCACGCGCTTTCGGTGTACACGTTCTTCCAAGGATCCTGGGCATAAGCTGATACCGAGATCAGGCAGAGCACTATGAGCATTGCGCGTTGCATGCACAAAACAACGAAGCTGGGTTGGCTTCTGTTACTGCGAATGGTTGGACGGCGCATTTTCATGGACAGAATGCAGACCACTATCTTTGGCGGATGAAGAAGTTGAAACTCGAGGAACTCGGCCGTGTAAGCGTGGAGGCTTTCAAAGGGATTGAAAAGCTTCCCGTATCGATTGTGCTGGACAACGTTCGCAGTCTGCACAACGTCGGGTCGGCCTTTCGCACCGCCGATGCCTTTAGGGCAGAAAAAATATACCTTACCGGCATCACAGGCACACCGCCCAACCGGGAGATACACAAAACGGCCCTTGGCGCGACTGAGTCGGTGGCCTGGAGCTATGCGAAGTCGACGGCAACCGTGCTCCGGGAATTAAAACAACAAGGCTACCACATCGTGGTGGTGGAGCAAACCAGCCGGAGCGCGAAGCTCCACGAGTTCGAGCTTGCAAGGGAGGCAAAGTACTGCCTTGTGTTTGGCAACGAGGTGTACGGTGTAAGCGAGGAAGCCATCGGACTCGCCGACGCGGCCGTCGAGATTCCCCAGGAGGGAACCAAGCATTCGCTGAACATTTCCGTTTGTGTCGGCATCGTCATGTGGGAGCTGTACCGGCAGTTGAAGTAGTATTAAGCGCAAGCCGAAATGACCCCCGGAAGGTCCGGCAATTGAAATCTATTTTGCACTTTTGCAGTCAAACTCCGATACGTGAATTCAGACAGGTATAATCAGCGCGGCGTATCCGCCTCCAAGGAAGATGTTCATGAAGCGATCCGTTCGCTCGACAAGGGTTTGTTTCCCAAAGCATTCTGCAAGATCGTTCCAGACGTTCTTGGTCACGACCCGGCGTGGTGCAGCATCATGCACGCCGATGTGCCGGCACCAAATCATCGCTGGCCTACATTTACTGGAAAGAAACAGGCGACCTCTCGGTATGGCGCGGCATCGCCCAGGATGCTATCATTATGAACGTCGACGATCTGCTATGTGTCGGCGCCACCAACAACATTCTTGTATCCTCCACCATCGGAAGAAATAAAAACCTGGTGCCAGGTGAAGTGATCGCCGCGCTCATCAACGGTACGGAGGAGGTGCTTCAAATGCTTCGCGACCACGGCCTGGAAATTCACAGCACTGGCGGCGAAACTGCCGACCTGGGCGACCTGGTGCGAACCCTCGTGGTTGACAGCACCGTGGTGTGCCGCATAAAGCGCGCCGACGTAATCGACAACAGTCGCATAGCCGCCGGCGATGTGGTTGTAGGCCTTGCTTCTTACGGCAAGGCCGTTTACGAAGACGTGTATAACGGCGGCATGGGCAGCAACGGCCTTACCTCCGCCCGCCACGATGTATTTCACAAAGACTATGCTTCCAAATATCCCGAGTCGTACGACAAGGAAATTCCCACCGACCTCGTGTACACGGGCCGTTACAAAGTTACCGACACGGTTCCAGGCGTGGATGTAAACATTGGCAAGCTGGTGCTTGCTCCTACGCGCACCTATGCACCCGTAGTGGTTGAAGTGCTTAAGCAAATAAGGCCACACGTACACGGGATGGTGCACTGCAGCGGCGGCGCGCAAACCAAGGTGCTTCACTTTATAGAAAACCTGCATGTAATCAAGGACAACCTTTTTCCTGTTCCACCTTTATTCAAAATCATTCAGGAAGAAAGTGGCACGGACTGGAAGGAGATGTACAAGGTGTTTAACATGGGGCACCGCATGGAATTCTATTTGCCACAACGATATGCCCAAACGGTGATCGACGTTGCCCGCCATTTCGAAATCGACGCGCAAGTTATAGGTCGTGTTGAGCAGGCCTCACAAAAGCAAGTGACCGTAAAGTCGGAAGCAGGCACTTTTCAATACAACTAGTTCTTTGCTCCCTTTTCTTAGTGTGTGGCCCCGCACATTATGGTGTTTTGCATGTTTCATCAACGCTTTTGCGATTTGGCATCGTGTTTGTTTTTGTACAGGCAAGGAGGTTGAACCTCTGAGACGAAACAAAAACAATTATGAAAACGGCTACTCAAATTTTCAGCTTGCTCCTTCTAACGATCGCACTGGGTGCAGGCATCGAAGCCGATGCCCAGGGACGAGGAAAAGGAGACAGAAACAAAGATGATCACGAAGATCATTATCGCGGCAATGACTGGGACAATGATTTCAAGCGTCATCCACATCACAAAA
>JAAURZ010000411.1 GCA_012031955.1 Bacteroidia bacterium | reverse complement strand
GGATTGCAGCAGCGCGCCTTTTTCTTCCACGCTGCTCAGCAACGCTGGCGTGAGTACATCGAGCACGGCGCCGCCGACGCGCAGCACACAGGGTTGCCGCCAAACGTGGTGATGTGACCGAGCATGGGGTTGTGCGTGAGCGTTTCCATAATTTGTTTGCTGGAAATAAAAGCCCCGATGGGAAGGCCGCCTCCAAATGCTTTGCCGACCGTAAGTATGTCGGGCACGATGCCGAAGTGCTCGAAGGCAAACAGCTTGCCCGTGCGGCCCATGCCCGTTTGTATTTCGTCGAGTATGAGCAGCGCGCCTGTGTCGTTGCAGCGCTTGCGCAGCGCCTTCATGTATTGCACCGAGGGGATGCGCACACCCGCGTCGCCCTGAATGGTCTCCACAATCACACCGGCGGTTTCTTCGGTAATGAGTTTAAGCGTGTCCATATCGTTAAAACGCATAAAATCGATGCCCGGCAGCAAAGGCCGGAATGCATTCTTCTTAAGCTCGTTGCCCGACACGCTAAGCGAGCCATGAGTGCTGCCGTGATATGACTGAAGGCACGACACAATGTTGTGCCTTCCGGTGTAGCGTTTGGCCAGTTTCAATGCGCCTTCGTTGGCTTCGGTGCCGGAGTTGGTAAGAAAGGTACAATTGAGGTTGGGTGGCAATATGTTGGCGAGTTTTTTTGCCAGCGCGTTGGACGCGCTTTGAATGTATTCGCCAAACACCATCACGTGCAGGTGTTTATCTACTTGCCGGTGAATGGCATCTACAATGTGTGGATGACCGTGCCCAAGGTTACTCACCCCGATACCGGAGATGAGGTCGGCGTAGCGTTTGCCGTCGGCGCTGTATAAGTACAGACCCTCGGCGCGTTCGATATGCAACAGAAATGGGAGTGGGGAAGTCTGGGCGAGATGATCGAGAAATATCTGTTGGGCTTCGTTCATAGCCTAAAGCTATGCATTGTAAGGATGATCCTAAAATGATAACAGCTCCCCGGGGGGAGCTGCCATCGTTAGAAACCAATAATTAACCCTTATCTTTATTAACTCTATTTCTTTTTTCTCAGCCTTAGGAATTCTGCAACCAGGAGATCAGCATAGCGATAAGAACTGCGAGAATTAGCACTGCCGCTTGGCGGAGGCGGGAGCCTATCTTCACATTTGCCAGATCCTTAAAGTCCATGTAGCTCATCTGTTTCTCCATTGCGATAGCAAAGTTGGGACAGATTAGTAAGCAATACATTTCAAAATGGAGGGAAATCCTACATTGGTAGTGAATTGTATGTGTGGCGGATTACACGCAATTATTTCTTGGCGCCTTCCACCAATTGGATAAAATCGCGGATGATTTCGTTGGGTACGGTAACGCTCAGGTGATATTGTTCCAGTTTCCAGCCTTCAGGTGTCTTGTGCAGCATCCCCGAACCCCGGCATACGCCCATCCAGGTGTGCAGAAGTTCGGAAAACCATACGTAGGCGCCGTCGCCGGAAAAGTGCAGGTCGCGGTCGTAGGGCTTGAAGTCCCAGGCCTTGCCTTTATCAAAGTAGGGTTTGGCGAAGGTGATGAACTCCTGTTTCGTCCAGCGTTCGGTGGCGTCGGTGCCGATGTAAATGCTGTTGTCGGCCATGCTGCCAAAAAATACATTGGCGTTGGCATCTGCAGCCGCTTTGTGCCATGCGTCTACAAATTTGTTCACCGCGTTTGCGTCTTTGGTCTGGGCGGTCGCCGTGAGCGAGAATAAAGTGAAGAAAACGATTGGGATACGGATCATGGGCTGAACAGTGTTCGGCATTGTGTTTATCGACTGGCTTCGTATCTGCAGGAAGCGGAGCACATCGCCGCGCAGGTCGCGCATGCTGTCGTCGTCGCCGGCCGTTACGATGGCTGTGAACAGTTCACTTACCATGTCTTCGGTGAAACCGAGTTTCTTGGCGAAGATGGTGGCCACTTCAAGTTCCACATCTTCAACAGTATTGTCGAGGTGGATGAGATACACCAGGTGATAGATTGCTTCCAGCCTGTCTACCTGTGTGCCGGGCAGTGCGAAGCGGTGCCTGGGGTCTTCGACGGAGGTCATGGAAAGGTCGTTGTTTTTGAGGTTCAATTGCAGCGCCCATTTAAGCAGGCAGCGGAAATACCGGCCGTCAACTTGCCCCTGTTCGAGAAACAGGGTAAGAATGTTGAAGTAGCTCTTTTTGATGGACTCGGTATTTTCTGTGGTATTGATCATGGACCTGATGTCTAATGTCGCCCTTGCGACTTAAGGGTGTCGATGCGTATTTTAATTTCGGAAAAAATACAATGCGAATTACGAAGGTAATTGTTTTTTTCATTTTAGGCCTATGCGGCTGCGTGGGCGTGGATTATATCGACGATCCCATTGTGGGTGCGTCGATCACGATTTCCCATACAGGCACTGTGGCCCTTATGCCTGACGAGACATTGCAGTTGCAGGCCACTTATTACGATGAATATGGCTTCGAAGCGCCGGCGGCCCTCACCTGGACTACCAGCAATGCCGATGTGGCCACGGTAAGCCAGTCGGGGCTGGTGACGGCCATAGGCAAGGGGCAGGCCAACGTGCTTGCTTCATTTGGCACGGCCGAAGCGCTGGTCGCCATAAATGTGGTGTTGAGCGCCGACGATGTGGCGACTGTGCAACTCAACCTCGCACCTTTTTCTCTCGACATAGACCAGCAAATCGACATATCGGATAATGTGACCGTAAAAACATCAACGGCGAGCTGCTGGACGGCCGGGTGGTGGAGTGGTTTTCTGAAAACCCTGCCATTGCCACCATCAGCGCATCGGGTGTGGTAACGGGTGTTGCCGCCGGCGTTACCGATGTGCATGCCAAGGTGGAGGGCGTAAAGAGCAACGTGGTGCCGCTTACTGTCGGCAGTGCGCGCGTGGCCACGTTTATGAGCGCGGGCGGCTACAACACCAGCGGCATGGCGACGCTCGAACTGCAGGGCGAAGATGTAATACTGAACCTGAGCGAAAATTTTATGACGAGCTTTGCGCTGGGCACGTTTTGTGTACCTGGCCAATTCCACCAATGGCGCTACGGTGAGAAGCAACGGCCTCGAGATTGCGCAAATTACAACCAATGGCGCCAAGGTATTTAACGTGTCGGGTATAGATCCGAATGTGGAATTGTACGACTACCGGTATGTGATTATTCTTTGCAAGCCGGCGCAAGTTACGTTTGGTATCGGCGACTTTAACTGACCCATGCTATGAGAAAATCGCTACTGCTACTTTTATTCGTGTTTACCGCCTTGCAAGGCATTGCCGGCGGCGGCTGGCCGCAGAAGAAAGGGGGGCGGCTACTTTTAAACTTGGCCAAAACTGGATTATATCGCCGGACTTTTATGGACCGAAGGGCGACATTGTGAGCATTGTAACTACCAGCTTGTATTCCACGAGCTTTTACGGTGAGTACGGAATTACCGACCGCTTTACTGGCATCGTATACCTTCCTTTTTTTGTGCGCAGCACGCTGAATGAAGTGCGCTACAACCAGAGCGGCAACAGCATACCCGGCGACGCGGTAAACAGCTTGGGCGATGCGGAGGTGTCGTTGAAGTATGGACTCATCGTAAACAAACCGATTGTGATGAGCGCCACGCTTACGCTTGGGTTGCCGCTGGGCGAAACGCGCGGTGGAGACCAGCAGATATTGCAGACGGGCGACGGCGAATTCAACCAGATGCTGCGCGACTACGAGGCCCCGCCACTCGATCCCGGCATCGACGAAGCGC
>JAAURZ010000410.1 GCA_012031955.1 Bacteroidia bacterium | reverse complement strand
CACCGGGCGGTCGGCGACATCGAAGCGATTTCGCTGACCAAAGTGCGCCGGCACGTAGTGACGATGGCGAAGCCCCAGCGAGAGGTTCTGCAGCCCCTGTGCGCTCGCGGCGGCGGCGGAGAGGAGGACTACGATGCCGGACGAGCGTCCCGACGTACGCGACGGGCGCGGGCAGCAAGCGGTCCATCGTCTGGGTGAAGACCGAGACGTCTTCACGCGCGGGGTCGGCAAGCTCGAGGATTGCGGGGCCGACCACGACCATGGTGACCAGCGTGGTCACCATGACGATCAGCAGACTTCCAAATGGCTTTGCGCGCGCGGTCTGCGGGCGTGCCGTCGTAGGCCGCGACCAGGTTCGCGAAGACGCCATTTACTTTGCCGCCGGCGCGCGCGACGAGGCCGGAAATTTTTCGCCTACTGCTTTTGTCAACAATGCCAAGAGGCCGGAAGTAAAGATGATTGAACTCAAGCTTTCGCAGGGCGCCAAGCCCGGCCACGGCGGCATTTTACCTGCCAAGAAAAACACGCCCGAGATCGCAGCCATCCGTGGCGTGAAACCCGGCACCACGGTATTCTCGCCGCCGTACCACAGCGCCTTCAGGACACCCCGCGAACTCCTCCTGTTTGTTCAAAAAATGAGAGAGTTATCCGGCGGCAAGCCGGTAGGCTTCAAGTTGTGTGTCGGCCGCAAAAGTGAATTCATTTCTATTTGCAAGGCCATGGTGGACCTGAAAATATATCCGGACTTCATCACCGTTGATGGAGGTGAGGGCGGCACCGGTGCGGCTCCACCGGAATTTTCCAACTCGGTGGGTATGCCGCTGCTGGATGCGCTTGCCTTTGTCGACAACATGCTTAGGGGATTCAATGTACGTGAACAGATACGCGTGGACTGCTCAGGAAAGATACTGACGGGGTTTCACATGATAAGGGCATTTGCGCTTGGCGCCGATCTGTGCAACAGCGCGCGCGCCATGATGATGGCCCTTGGCTGCATTCAGGCGCTCGAGTGCAACAAAATACATGCCCCACCGGCGTGGCCACGCAAGATCCCAAGCTGAGCAATGGTTTGGTGATTGCGGATAAAAAAGTACGAGTGGCCAACTACCACAAGCACACTGTGGAGAGCTTCGTGGAACTAATGGCTGCTGCTGGTCTAGATGATCCGGGGAAACTCAACCGGCACCAGATATACCGGAGGGTTTTTATGAATGAAGTAAAAACGTTTGAAGAGATTTACCCGTCGGTGCCCGTTGGGTGCATCGTGAACGGCGATATTCCCGAGCGTTATATACATTCATTCAAGTCGGCAAGCGCCGACAAATTCTGATCGTTTTAGCCGCTCGCGTTTTCAGTTTTTTGCAGGGTTTTGTATTTTTGCGAAACCCTGACGCATCGTGCTTCGAAAATTCTTCCTTCGCGACAAGAATTACATTCTCGAAACGGCACAACTCACCCTTCAGCATGAACTCCTCGGCTACCTGGTGGATTTTGTGAAGGTAGAGTATCTGCTGCGCTATAACCCACTCGGTATAAGAGATGAGATGGCCGACCGCATTCAGGCCCATCGGTCAGGCGACTTACGGCACATGGAAGATTTTTACATAAACCTCGCCGGTGTGTTCAGGTACAAGTTCTACGGCGACAACCAACTGGAGTTCCTTTTCGACGGCCGTAATGACAGCGAGTTTTATCAGGAACAATGGTCGACGCAGTTCAAATCATGGACGAGAGCGTTTTGCAACCACCAAAATTTTCTGCGCGCCGTGCTCGATCTCACCGTGTTCTATCCCGCCGACAGCCCGGTGGTAATGGTGGATGGCAGGATGAACGCCTTTTTACAGCAATACTTCGAGCTGAAGATCCATCCGCAAAAAGGCATTGTCAAAATAAAAGTAGCCTGACCTATATGTGGTCGAAGAGTTTGAACGACTCCATATACATGGGCGTGGTCACGTTCCATCCGAGTTTGTCGCGAATCGCTTGCGCATAGTCAAGCATGTCTTTCCCTTCGCCATGTACGGTGAAAGTCATTTTGGGCTTCGTCTTGAAATTACCCATCCACTTAAACAATTCACCACGGTCGGCATGACCCGATAGCGACGACATATACTCGACGCGGCATTTCACCGGCACCTCCTGTCCAAAAATTCTTATGACCTTCTTACCTTCCAGTAAGTCGCGCGCGCGTGCCTTGGCCTGAAAGCCCGCAATAATGAGTGTGTCGCGCGCGTGTGGAAGCCGGTTGTACAGGTGGTGCAGTATGCGACCGCCGGTCATCATGCCGGAGGAGGAAATGATGATGGCGTTGCGCGTGATGTCGTTCAGCTTGCGCGAATGCTCCGACGATTTCACGAGCACCAGCATGTTGGTCTCGACGTCGTTGGCAAAGTCGCGCAGCGTAAGCGGCACCTTGTGATAATCCGGATGTTTGAAAAACAGGTACGTCGCCGAAATAGCCATCGGGCTGTCTACGTACACCGGTACGTCCGGGATGACGTCTTTCGCCATCAATTCGCGCAGGTAGTACAAAAGGGTTTGCGTTCTGCCGACAGCAAAGGCGGGTATCAGCACCACGCCACCGTTGTCGAACGTTTCATTGATAACGCTTTTGAGTTCGTCGGTCGGGTCGTCAAACGGATTGTCTTTGTTTCCATACGTGGATTCGATGAACAGCACGTCGGCCTCGTCGATGGCTTCGGGTGTGTTCAGTAGTGGTTGCTGGTAGCGCCCGATGTCGCCGGAAAATACCAGCTTCTTTGTTTGCTGGTCGCCTCGTATGAATATCTCGGTGATGGCAGAGCCCAGCAAGTGGCCTGCGTCGTGGTATACGATGTCTACCCGCTCGTGTATCTTGATGCGTTGCTTGTAGCCATACACTTTCAACAGCGGAAACACACTCCTGGCATCCTCCTGCGTATAGAGCGGCTTCGGCGACTCGTGCCTGGAATAGCCCTTCTTGCGCGCATAGGCCGCTTCTTCCTCCTGCAGTTTGGCAGAGTCGAGCAGCATGATTTCCATGAGGTCCGCAGTGGGATGTGTGCAGTAGATAGGGCCCGCGAAGCCTTCGCTCACAAGCTTGGGCAGGTAGCCCGTATGGTCGATGTGCGCGTGGCTGATCACGACAGCGTCGATGGTGGCGGGGTCTACAGGAAACGGATCCCAGTTTCTGAGTCGCAATTCCTTTAAACCCTGGAACAAGCCGCAGTCGAACAAGAAGCGGAAGTCGTCGAGTGTAACCAGGTACCTGGAGCCGGTAACACTGCCGGCGGCGCCTAGAAATTTTACGGTCACATCCATGGCGTGCAAATAAGTATCGCGAGGAAGTTAACGCCTTTCGATCAAAAAGTCGCGAAAGCCGACGACAACACTTTCAGAAACTTCACATTTTCTACGTGCGCGCCGGCGGACCGTGCCTGCACCAGTCGATGAACGAGCGCACGTTGTCGGAGTCACCTTCCACTTCCACATATACAGCGCCATCGGCCTCGTTCCTCACGAAGCCGGTGAGGCCGTGTTGCACGGCGCGTTCTTTTGTGGATGCTCGAAAGAAAACCCCCTGCACCAAGCCGCTCACACGGATGTTGAAATGTACCGGCATGGTGCAAAGGTAACTACCTAGAAAATATAATCGGTGCTTAGAAAGGCCGACTCGCGGTTCCGGATGATGCTGCCAATCATCTGCTTGTTGCTCTCCGTGTCTTTGGCCGCCACGATGGTGCGGATGGAGAACACACGCAGTGCGTCGGCGACGGAGAGCGTGCCTTC
>JAAURZ010000409.1 GCA_012031955.1 Bacteroidia bacterium | reverse complement strand
TGTCGATGGATGAAATCGGCGGCAGGGTGACCGACCACGGCGTTGCACTGGATATAAAGAGCGTACCCTGGGCTGGCCGCCAGATGTGGGCGCCGGATGCCGCTTTCGCCAACGACACGTACTATCTCTATTTTCCGGTCAAAGACAAGAGCGACGTGTTTCGTATCGGCGTCGCCACCAGCAAAAAACCGGAAGGACCATTTGTGGCTGAAAAGAAACCCATGCAGGGCAGCTATAGCATCGATCCGTCCGTGTTCAAAGACGATGACGGCTCCTGCTACATGTACTTCGGCGGGATTTGGGGTGGCCAGCTTCAACGATGGAACAACAACAAATACGACGCGAACGGCGCGCTGCGCAAGCCGGCCGAAATGGCCATATTGCCGCGCGTGGCAAAGCTTTCCAAAGACATGAAACAGTTCGCCGAGCCCGTGCACGAAATCATGCTCATCGACGAACAGGGCAAACCATTTACCGAAGCGCAAAACGACAAGCGTTTCTTCGAGGCCTCGTGGGTGCACAAGTACAACGGAAAATACTATTTCTCATACTCCACAGGCGACACACACAACATCTGTTACGCCGTCGGAGACACACCTTACGGGCCATTCACCTACAAAGGCATACTGCTCAATCCGGTAACAGGATGGACCAACCACCACTCGATAGTTGAAGTAAAAGGCAAATGGTATCTCTTCTACCACGACGTGCAGCTTTCGGGAAAAACGCATTTACGCAATGTGAAAGTAACCGAGCTGAAATACAACGCCGACGGTACCATACAAACCGTCACGGCCTACGTCACGAAAAATGAAAAAGGCCTGAAGGACTATTAATAGCGCCAGCTACTTTCCGATCGGCGTAGCCGTGTCGCCACGCGCGCTGCAGACGGACGAAGCCGGGTTGATCACGCGCGAGTTCACGAGCATGACGCCGGAAAATGCCATGAAGATGGGCCCCATTCATCCGAAAGAAAACGAATATTTCTGGACCCATGCCGATTCAATCGCCGCTTTCGCGCAACGCAATCAAATGAAACTACGCGGCCACACCTTGTGCTGGCACAACCAGACACCCGGTTGGTTGTTTAAAGATGCCAAGGGCGATACCGTGAGCAAAGCCGTGCTGCTGCAACGACTCAAAGATCATATCACCGCCGTAGTATCGCGGTACAAGGGAAAGATTTATGCCTGGGATGTAGTGAACGAAGCCATCTCCGACAGAGAGAACGAGCTTTATCGCAACTCGCCCTGGTTTAAAATCTGTGGCGAAGAGTTTATAGCGAAAGCATTTCAGTACGCGCACGAGGCCGATCCGGACGCACTGTTGTTTTACAACGACTACAATGAAATAAATTCCAAGAAGCGGGAGAAGATTATCAAACTGGTAACGGACTTGAAGAAAGCCGGAGTGCCGATACATGGCGTCGGGCTGCAGGGGCACTGGGCCATCAACGAACCATCGCGCGAACAGTTGGAGCAAACCCTCAAGGATTTCGCGGCCACCGGGCTGGCACTGCAGATTACCGAACTGGATATTTCCGTTTACCCTAAAGAACATCGCGCACGCGAGCGCCGTGATGAAGATGTCAACACTGCTTTTACACCGGAGAAAGAACAAGTACAGGTTGACCAGTACCGTATGTGTTTCGAGCTTTTCCGCAAATACAAACAACACCTCACCGGTGTTACTTTCTGGAACATAAGCGACCGCAACAGTTGGCTGGATAATTTTCCCGTAAGGAACAGGAAAGACTATCCGTTGTTGTTCGACAAAGAATTGAAACCTAAAAAAGCCTACTACGAGGTGGTGAAGTTCTGACTCCGTCGTTGTACACGCTAAACGTGAAGCCATGACAAAGCGATCATCGTCAAGACTTTTGGCTTATAGCATAGCCCTGCTGTTAGGATCAGGTGTAGTGGCCACGGCGCAAGTACGGTTGCCGAATTTGATAAGCGACGGTATGGTGTTGCAGCGGGATACCGAACTCAAGCTGTGGGGCTGGGCTTCGCCGAAAGAACGAGTGACCATCGAGCTTCTCGGCAAAACATACAGCGCGACAGCTACCATCGACGGCCAGTGGACGGTGATATCCCGAGTCAAAAGGCGGGAGGGCCGTACGATGTGAAGATCAAAGGTGCAAATGTGATCACCCTGCACGACGTGTTGATAGGCGACGTGTGGCTGTGTTCAGGACAGTCGAACATGGAGACGCCCATGAAACGTGTGAGTTGGATTTATCCGGAAGAACTCGCAAGCGCCAACTATCCAGCTATACGGCAATTCTATGTGCCGCGAAAATTTGACTTCCGCAAGCCGCAGGAACAGATTTATTCAGGCCAATGGGTGGCGGCAAACCCTGAAACCGTGAAAGACTTCTCGGCGGCGGCATATTTCTTCGCAAAAGAAATTCACACCCGGTACAAAGTGCCGGTCGGCATAATCAACAGCGCACTGGGTGGTTCGGCAGCGGAGTCGTGGATCAGCGAGGAGGCGATAAAGGATTTTTCGAAGTACACCGCCGAGTTGCCGAAGCTGCGAGACAGCGTGTTGATGAAGGAAGAAGAAGCACGCAGTGCCCGCATTATGCGCGAGTGGATGCAGCAGTTAGTACGCGCCGACCAGGGCCACGCCGACAAAGCACATCCGTGGTTTGAAGAACACATGGATTCATCGGGTTGGGACGAAACACAAGTGCCCGGGTTTTGGAACGACACGAAGTTGGGGAGAACAGCCGGTGCGGTGTGGTTCCGCAAAACGGTAAACGTGCCCGCACGGCTCGTGGGTAAATCAGGAAAACTCCTGCTTGGCCGCATCATAGATTCCGATTCGGCTTTCGTAAATGGCAAGTTTGTAGGCACTACCGGCTACCAGTATCCACCGCGCCGCTACGATGTTCCCGAAGGTTTGCTGAAGGAAGGCGAGAACCTGATTGCCGTGAAGATCACCAGCAACAATGGAGGAGGCGGGTTTGCCGTCGATAAGCCTTATCAAATTGAAATTGCTGATACAGTGCTTGACTTGAAAGGCGCCTGGAAATACAAACTTGGCGCAGCCATCGCGCCGGCGCGTGTTGCTTCCGACATAAAATTCAGGCCGGTAGGACTTTACAACGGGATGATCGCACCACTCACGCACTATGCAATCAAAGGCGTGATCTGGTACCAGGGTGAAACCAACGCCGGAAGGTCGTCAGACTATGCGGAACTGATGACTGCGTTGATACGTGACTGGCGGGCGCGATGGCAGCTTTGACTTTCCCTTTTTATATGTGCAGTTGCCCAACTACGGCGTACCCGCCTACCTGCCCGGGTGATGGTGACTGGGGCGCAGTTGAGAGAACAGCAACTCCGGCTTTTGTCGGAGCCGAATACAGCCATGGCGGTTACCATCGATGCCGGTGAGTGGAACGACCTGCATCCGCTCAGAAAAAAAATAGTAGGCGATCGCTTGGCCTTGGCGGCGCGGCATATCGCATATGGGGAAAAGAACCTCGTGTACTCGGGGCCGGTGTACAGCGCCATGCAAGTGGATGGGAGCAAAGCAATACTATCATTCGACCATGTGGGCAACGGCCTCATCGCAAAAGGAGAGAGGCTGCTGCAATTCTCAGTTGCCGGGGCCGACAAAAAGTTTGTGTGGGCGCAGGCGATCATAGCGGGCGATAAGGTTATTGTGTGGAGTGATGAAGTAAAAGAACCCATAGCCGTCAGGTATGCATGGGCAGACAACCCCGAAGGTGCCAACCTCTACAACAAAGAGGGACTACCG
>JAAURZ010000408.1 GCA_012031955.1 Bacteroidia bacterium | reverse complement strand
ATTGAATTTCGCCTGCAAGGTTAGACGGTTTGGACGAATATGCGCCAAGGCCGCTGATTAACCAAATGTTAAATGTTTCCCCGGCGTCAACTTTTCTATAATGCTAACACTTAACTTTGCCGCATGGAACTATCGGTCGTGGTCACCCTTTTTAATGAAGAGGACAACATCAAGCCCCTTTTGGAAAATATACGCGGCGCGCTGGCAGGCTTCAACTATGAAATCGTTTTGGTGGACGATGGCTCTACCGACGCAACGGTGGCGCGGGTAAAAGAATATGCCGACGCGCGCACGCAGCTGGTGATGCTGGCAAGAAACTTCGGCCAGACACCCGCCATGGCGGCAGGCATCGACCACGCCTCCGGGAAATACATCGTGACCATGGACGGCGACCTGCAAAACGACGCGACGGACATACCGATGATGCTGCACAAACTGAAGACGGAAGGCTGGGATGTGGTGGCCGGCAACCGCAAGCACAGGAAAGACAGCATGGTAATTCGTAAAATACCGAGCCGCATTGCCAACCGCATGATACGCAACCTCACCGGCGTGCACATGCACGACTACGGCTGCACGCTGAAAGTATTCAAAAGCACCATCGCCAAAAACCTCGGGTTGTATGGTGAGCTCCACCGGTTCATACCGATACTTGCCGTGATGCAGGGCAGCAAGATCGTTGAGGTAGATGTGAAACATCATCCCCGCATCCACGGATCTTCGAAGTACGGACTCGGCCGCACCCTCAAGGTAATGAGCGATCTTGTGCTCATGGTTTTCTTCCAAAAGTACTTGCGCCGTCCCATCCACTTGTTCGGACCAATCGGCATCCTGTCTTTTGCGCTCGGTTTGCTTATCAACTTCTATTTGCTCGTGCTCAAGATCATGGGTGAGGATATCTGGGGCAGGCCGCTGCTCATTCTCGGCATCTCCCTGGTACTGGCCGGCATTCAGTTTCTTACGTTTGGCGTAATCGCCGAACTCATGATGCGCACTTACTACGAGTCGCAGAACAAGAAGACATACTCGGTGCGCGGCGTGTTTGTGGGCGGCATGCCGGAACCTGTCGAGGCCGACTAGCCTGCGCGCGGGGTGCGCGATTTCACATCCTCAAACTGCTTGTCATACTCCGGGTCCATCGTGCCCATAAGGCGGTCCCACACCAGGAAATAAAGTCCATAGTTATGGCGCGCCCGCTGGTGATGCAGGTTGTGATTCACTGACGTGTTGATCCACCTGCCGGCAAGGCTTTTTGAAAATCCTTTCGGGTAAATTTCAAACCCCAGGTGGCCGTACACATTGTAGATCATCATAAACAACAGGAACAAGCCGATGGCAAGCGGATGCAGGGGGAAAAGGAACGCAGCCACTACGATAATCATCGCCTCCACAACGGCTTCAGTCGGGTGAAACGCCATTGCAGCCCAGGGTGACGGATTAATTGACAAGTGATGTACACGGTGCATCCACCTGAATATTTTTCGGGTGATGCATAAGCCTGTGCGTCCAGTAAAAGTAGGTGTCGTGCAGCAGTATGACGAGGAAAATGCTGAGCACGAAATAGCCTGTTCCATACGCGTCAATCTCGTAATACACTTGCGTGAATCTTGCGAACGGCGTGGCAAACACACCAAAGCCGATTGCAGCAAAAATGAAAGCGGTAGTGAACGAGTAGCCGATCTCCCGCAGGTAGTCTGCCCGGGAAGGAAATCGTTGTTGTATCTTCCTGAAAAGCCAGCGTTTTTTGAAGAGCACGTAATACAGCACAAAGCCGGCCGCAGCCAGCACAAGATAGCGCAGTGCGATGACCAGCAATATGCCCCAGAAATTTTTTGCACCGGTGAGGTATACATGATCCACAAGAACAAAGGTAGACTTGCCATGCGGAAACGCCAAGCAGCAGGATGCCGGCCAAAAAAAGCACCGCGTGGGTGCCTTCTGAATTCTGTTGCTGCAATGCCAAGCTAGCTTGATTTCCTGACGGAGCCGCCACTTGTTGAGTTGGTGATGGATTTGGATGGGCTGCCCCTGTAGCGGATGTCGCCGCCGCTGCTGGCCCTGGCGGTAAGGGCATTGGTTACGTTCAGCCGCACCGAACCACCGCTGCTGGCCTCGGCCATCGCGTTTTCTGCCTCCAGGTCGTCGGCGTCTATTTGCCCGGCGCTGCTGCTGTCGTACGTGGCAGACTTGGCTTTGCCCTTCAGTTCCACGTCGCCGGCGCTCGAGGCGCTCACCGACAATTCGCTTACTTCCACACTCACATCCACGGCTCCCGCACTAGAGGCGCTGATGTCAAGGTTGCGCGCTTTTATCGTTTCCTCGGCGTAGATCCTGGCGGCAGAACTTACTGCTAGTTTGTCGACGTCGACGTAGGTGACGTACACTTTGACGTTCACATTTTTCCACCGGTTGTTGGTGTTACGCATGTGTATCTTGAGGTAAGTGCCCGAAACTTCAGTCACCACGGACGACAGGTCCACGTTGGCTTCAACCTTCACACTCTCTTTAGTGCCCTTCTTCAGGTATACGTCGATGCCTTCGCCGGCTCGGATGCCCCGGAAGGAGTCGACCGAACGAACCTCCGAGTTTTGTGCGAGCGAAAGGCCGGGCATTGCGGCAAGTAATAAAATCACAAAAATCCTCTTCATATCCCTTTTGTATTTGTCTCAAAGACAGGGGTCAGAGCTGATGGTTGCATGTTATCCATTTCGGCTTATTTTTTTTGTCTATGTACCAAAACATTGTAAATTTCATTAAATTTCAAAGATTATTTTCGAAGATTTGTACTCTCAACTAAAATATCAAGTATGATTTTTGACAAAAAGGCGGAGCTCAACGTGCTTATCAATCTCGCCGCTAGCGACAAAAATGTCGCAGAACGGGAAGCCAAATTGATCCATTTGATTGGAAAAGCAAATGGGCTGTCTACCGATGAAATTGACGATATGCTGGAGAACCCCAAGCCTATTACCAGCATAAGCTCCCTTACCGACGAAGAAAAATTTGAGCACCTGTACTACCTTATCCAGTTGATGAAGATGGATGGCCAGGTGTTTCGCAGCGAGATCGTGTTCTGTGAACAAATTGCAGAGCGCCTTGGCTTCAAGAAAGGCGTTGTTGGCGAACTCTCACAACACATCTACAGCGATCCGTCTATCACTGCCGATCGCGATATGCTTCGCAAGAAAGCAGAGAAGTTCATGAAGTGATCCTGTTAAGCCTAACCTAAAACAAAAACTCAGAAAGAGGAACTGCTACGTTCCTCTTTTTTATTTCCCGCCTTCCTCATACACCACTTTGCCGCCTATAACCGTCATGGCTACCGTGGTACCAAGTATCTCGGGCTCGTCCACCGTCATGATGTCGCGACTGAAAACGGTGAAGTCGGCAAGCTTGCCGGCCTCGATAGAGCCTTTTACCTCTTCCTCAAATTCGCCGAACGCGGCGTCTATCGTATACGAGCGCAGCGCTTGCTCGCGCGTCATCTTCTGGTCGGGTTCATAGCCGCCATCAGGCTCACCTTTCAAGGTCTTGCGTGTAACGGATGCATAAAAGCTGGCGATTGGATTGATCGGTTCCACCGGCACGTCGGTGCCATTCACGATGACGGCGCCCGATTGCAACAGTTTTTGCCATACATACGCGCCGTCTTTTATGCGCTGCTCGCCTAGTCTTTCAATCGCCCAGGGTCTGTCTGAAGACATGTGAATGGCCTGCATCGCGGCGATCACACCCAGCTTTCCAAAACGCGGTATGTCGTCCAGGGTGCAAAT
>JAAURZ010000407.1 GCA_012031955.1 Bacteroidia bacterium | reverse complement strand
CATATTAAAGGAGGCAAGGTAGTCGTGAAGACGCTACCCGCGGGCACCAGGTTTACCACACTCGACAACAAAGAGCGTACCTTGCAGGCCACAGACCTGATGATCTGCGACGCCGAAGAGGGCATGTGCATCGGCGGCATTTTTGGCGGCCTGCATTCGGGCATTACCGAAACAACCACCCGCGTGTTTCTGGAGTGCGCCCACTTTTCTTCCCAACATGTGCGCCGCACGGCGCTGCACCACGGCCTCAAAACAGACGCATCTTTCCGCCACGAGCGCGGCACCGATCCTGAAATCACGGTATACGCACTCAAGCGAGCGGCGCTGCTGATGAAGGAAATTGCCGGTGTCGAAATCTCTTCCGACATCATTGACCTGTATCCCTCCCCGATTCAGCGCAAAGAAATATGGGTGAAAGACGCCCACGTAAACCGGCTCATCGGCAAAGTAATTGCAAGAGAAGAGGCCTTCGTCATACTCGAAAGCCTCGACATCGAGATAATTGAAAAGCAGTCCGATGCGTACAAGGTGTCAGTGCCACAATATCGCTCGGACGTGGTGCAGGAGGCGGATGTGATCGAGGAGATACTTCGCATTCACGGCTTCGACAACGTATCGCTTGCCGACGCCGCCAAAACAGACTACCTGGCGGAGTTCCCGGTGAATGACCTCGACAAATTCAAGCGCAGCCTCGGTGAAATGCTCACCGGCAACGGCTTCTACGAAATCTGGACCAATTCACTCACCAACAAGGCCTACCAGGATCGTCACGAACTCACGTTTAAGGGAGAACCTGTTGCCATGCTCAACAAGCTGAGCGAAGAGCAGGGCATATTGCGGCAAACACTGCTGTTCACCGGCCTCGAAGTCAGCGCTTACAACATCAATCGCAGGCAGAAGGACTTGCGCCTGTATGAGTTTGGAAAAACCTATCATAAGCAAGACAACCGTTATGACGAAGTGGAGATGCTTGCGCTGTACATGACGGGCCATGCGGAAACAGAAAATTGGCGCAATGCAACACGCACAACAGACTACTATGATCTGGCTCAGCAGGCCCACCAACTCTTGCTGAAGACTGGGTTACCGGGTGTGCAACACGAAACCGCCACTGATCAGCTATTCGATTATGGAGTAGCCTTAAAGAAAGGAGATACCGTGATCGGCAAGATGGGAAAGGTAAAAGCTTCAATATTGAAGTCGTTTGGCATCAAGCAGGAATTATTTTATGCGGAGTTTAGTACATCCTTGCTTTTCCAAGCAGCAAACCCTAAGTTAGTAATTCAGGAAGTTGCCAAGTTTCCAGAAGTTCGTCGCGACTTGTCTCTTGTGCTGGACAAGCGAGTAACGTTCGATGAAATCCGAAAACTGGTAAATACAACTGAAAAACGGTTGGTTAAGAACATCATCACGTTCGATGTATACGAAGGAGATAAAATCCCGAAGGGCAAGAAAGCATACGCCCTGGGCTTTACCCTGCTGGACGAACAGAAGACATTGACCGACGAAGAAATTGACAAGACAATGGCGCGGCTGATGGAAGCTTTCGAGCAACAGCTTGGCGCACATATCAGAAAATAATTTTCGCCCGGTTCACTTTCGCATGTCCGTACGAAGTGAACGGAAACCCAAAAAATAACCTGATTGCATGGACCAAGAAATGCTAAAATCCAACCTCAGCGGGCTTGAACGGAAGATCGTAATGCTGGTGAATGAGCACAAAAGTCTCAAAGAAGAGCTCAAAAGCGTAAAAATTGAAAACCAGCAACTTAGGTCTACCCTTAGGGTTAGGGACGAGCAGTTGAGCGATTTTAAAAATCAGATTAAAATCACTAAAATTGCGGACAGTATTGATCCGGAAAACGGAAGTGTTTCGGAGTTGAAGAAGAAAGTGGACGAATACATCAAGGAAATCGACAAGTGTATAGCCCACCTTAGCAGATAGTCACCCTGTAAGATCAATTGATGGAGGAACTTTCAATAAAAATCAAGATAGCAGACCGCGAATACCCGATGAAGGTAAAACGTGAGGATGAGGAGAGGATCAGGACCGCGGGAAAGCTTATCAATGAAAAACTGAAATCCTACAGGGAGCAGTTCGGTATAGACGACAAGCAAGATTTACTTGCTATGGTAGCCTTTGATTGCCTGGTTGACAAAATGGCGGTCGAAGAGAACCATCAGGTCATTGACAAAACCGTCTTCGAAAAAGTGAGCCAGCTCAATCAGTTGGTTTCTCAGTCTATCTTATAATCCTTCACTCAGTTCGCCGCTGGCGACCAACCAACACACCACGCTCCGGTTATTTTTATAAAATAACCCCTATTTCTAATGTCTACTACAATGATAATAGCAGTCTCCGCCAGTGTGGTGGCTACGGCCATCCTCAGCCTGCTGTTTGGTACGCTGCTTTACAAACAGCGGCTAAAGAAAAACGCGGTGGAAGTTGAGGATAAATCCAAGCTCCTTCTCAAGGAGGCCGAGATCGCCTCCGAAAACCTTAAGAAGGACAAAATCCTTGAGGCAAAAGAGAAAATTCTGAAGATGAGGTCAGAATTTGAAGAAGAAGCCAATCGCAAGAAAAGTCAGATCATTTCCAACGAACAAAAGATCCGGCAGCGCGAGCAAACCATCAGCAAAGAGATAGAATCGTTGAAGCGCAAGGAAGGTGAGCTGGACGACATCAAGATCGATCTTGCCGCCCAGCTTGAACACGTGAAGAAGCGTAAGGAAGAGCTGGATAAATTCAACCAGCAGAAAATCCAGATCCTCGAAAGCATGTCCAAGATCACGGCCGAAGAAGCCCGTGAACAACTCGTAGCCGCGCTCAGAGACGAAGCGCAAACCAAAGCGTCGAGCTTCATCAAAGACATCATGGAACAGGCCAAGCTCACAGCCACCAAAGAAGCCAAGAAAATTGTAATCGAAACCATTCAACGTACCGCCACCGAGCATGCGATAGAAAACTGTGTGTCTGTTTTCAGCATCGAGAGCGACGACATCAAGGGCAAGATCATTGGCCGCGAGGGCCGCAACATCAGAGCGCTCGAAGCGGCCACCGGCGTGGAGATCATTGTGGACGATACACCGGAGGCCATCATATATCAGGGTTCGACCCGGTGCGTCGCGAAATCGCCAGGCTTTCGTTGCACCGCCTGGTACAAGACGGCCGCATTCACCCTGCGCGCATCGAAGAGATCGTGAACAAGACGACCAAGAACATCGATGAAGAAATTGTGGAGATAGGCGAACGCACTGTGATCGACCTCGGCATACATGGGCTGCATCCGGAGTTGGTGAAGCTTGTAGGCCGCATGCGCTTCCGGTCTTCTTACGGCCAAAACCTGCTCCAGCACTCGCGCGAGGTGGCCAACCTCTGCGCCATCATGGCGTCGGAACTCGGCCTTAACGTGAAACAGGCGAAGCGCGCCGGGTTGCTGCACGACATCGGCAAGGTATGGCCCGAAGAACTGGAAAAGCCACACGCCATCGTAGGTATGGAGCTGGCACAAAAATATAAGGAGCACCACACCGTTTGCAACGCCATCGGCGCCCACCACGATGAAATCGAGATGACAAGCATTATCTCGCCCATTGTGCAGGCGTGCGACGCCATCAGCGGCGCCCGCCCCGGCGCACGGCGCGAAGTGATGGAACAATACATCAAACGCCTGCGCGAACTCGAAGACGTTGGCCTCAGCTTCGATGGCGTGGAGAAATGCTACGCCATTCAGGCCGGACGCGAATTG
This sequence comes from Bacteroidia bacterium, assembly GCA_012031955.1. The sequence continues at coordinate 26 of JAAURZ010000407.1, read as the reverse complement.
CGCGTGATCGTAGACGCTGAAAAAGC
>JAAURZ010000406.1 GCA_012031955.1 Bacteroidia bacterium | reverse complement strand
GCGGCTGCGCGACAGGCAGCCTTAATTTCTTATTGAAAACTTAGCAGCGCCGAATTTTCTCAGGCGCCGTTTGGTTGTATATTTGGCCTCTCAGGTCAGGACGGATCACCTGTTACAGCGAGGTTCGCCCTATAACCGACATGTTCAACTAAAAATTAAAAGTGTATTATGGCATTTACCTTACCAGCGCTCCCGTATGCTAACAATGCTTTGGAGCCACACATCGATGCCCGCACGATGGAGATCCATCACGACAAGCATCACAACGCTTATGTAACCAATCTCAACAACGCAATAGCAGGTACTGACGCGGAGAAGCTCAGCATCGAAGAAATATGTAAGAACATTTCGAAGTACCCTGTAGCTGTGCGCAACAACGGCGGCGGCCACTACAACCACAGTCTTTTCTGGACAGTTATGGGTCCCAACGGGGGCGGTACCCCCTCGGGCGCGCTGGCCGATGCCATCAACACTGCATTCGGAAATTTCGATGAGATGAAGACGAAATTCAACGCCGCCGGAGCCGGCCGTTTTGGTTCTGGCTGGGCATGGCTCATTAAAGATTCGTCAGGCAAACTCGCTATCACCTCCACGCCCAATCAGGATAATCCGCTGATGGATGTGGCCGAAGTGAAAGGCACGCCGATACTTGGTCTCGATGTGTGGGAGCATGCCTACTACTTGCACTATCAAAACCGTCGCCCCGACTACATCGCGGCGTTCTGGAACGTGATCAACTGGGCTGAAGTGGCCAAGCGATTTGCATCTTAGCCTTTCGCGCGTATGCGTTCATATCAGGCCCTGCTCAAATGAGCGGGGCTTGTTTTTTAGGTGTGGAATGCTGATCCTGAACGTGGAGCCTTCGCCAAGCCTGGAGGTAAACGTGATTTTGCCGTGCAGTTTTTGGATGGCTTCCTTGGCGATGTACAGCCCGAGCCCCGAGCCGGACGAACTGGCCGTGCCCCGGTAGAACATGTTGAATAGCTTGCCCTGGTATTCTTCGCGGATGCCCTCGCCGTTGTCTGCGATCTCGATGTCGAGGTTTTCGTTGCGTACTGTTGAGCTGATGCTGATCACCGGCGTGTGGGTATCGAACTTCTTTTGATACTTGATGGCGTTTGAAATGAGATTGCTCATTGCCATCTTTTAGAAGGAACGAGTCTGCAATAACTTCACCCGGCGACAGGTCGTAAAGGAAGTTGATCTTGCCCGAGTTTTCCATGAACTCAAACTTCTTGTTGATGTCTTCGATGAATGGGCGCAGTTTGATCTCTTCCAGCGTTAGCTGCTTGCGGTTGGTGCGCGAATAGTCCAACACCTCGCCAATAAAGGATTCAAGCCTGTCTACACTTTTGTCGATCTTGTCAATGTATTGCTGGGCCAGTTGCGGTTCCATCCTGCTGATCATGATCAGCCCCTTGATGGACTTGAGGGGGGCGCTCAGGTCGTGAGAGACACTGTAAACGAACCGGTCCAGTTCCTCATTCGTGTGCTGCAATTCGTTGTTGATCTCTTCGACCCGCGATTTTCCTTGATCAGATTGGCTTCTGCCGTGCCAAGGTCAGACACCACCCGCCCCACAAGCAAGGAGACAAACATCATCGTGCTCATGCCAAGGTGAACGCTGGTGAATTCAGTTGATCCTTGCGTGATGAGCAGCGAAGATGCAAAGTCGAACAAGGGAAGCACATAAGTGAGCATGAAAATGCAAACATTCAGCACAATGGCAGCCTCGAATCCCCATCGCAAGGCGAACAGCGTGGCGCCAATGCCATAGATGAACCAGTACTTGTCAAAAGGAATAAGCAAAGACAGGATAACAAAAAGTACACATATAATCACAAGTTCCGCGAAAGCGCGGCGCGGGAGTTTCACTTTAAAAGCCTTTAGCGGAAAGAGTCGTTTCTCCCGCGTGCAACGGAAGAAGTACAGCAACGTGACCGAGCCAGGCAGAATGGTAATGAAATCGCTCAGCCAAACAACAGCGACTTTGTCCATGTTGCCGGCGATGAAGCCGTAGTGATACACGTAGATCGAATTGACGCTAACCGGGATGAGAATTGCCAGAAATGTGAAACGAAGAAATGCCTTGGTGTTCGTAAAAAACCTTTGCTCCGTAGTGGCGCCAAACTTATGAAACAAAAACCACGACGTAAGCGCGATGACGGCTTCGTGCGTGGATATGAGCGACATCCTCAAGTCAAATTTCGTCACACCCCAAAGCAACAGCGTGGTTACGCCATTGACGAGAAGCACGGGCAACACTTGCGGTCCGAACCAGTGTATAAACACGATGCCCAAAAAAGAGGGATGTACAACAACAGCGAAGTGGTGGCGCTGCTGAGTTGTAGGGAAAGGTACGAGAGGGTAAACAGGATTACCTGCAGCAACAAGGCGCGTAACGCTATTTGACGTATCCTTTTCAACAGCCGTAGGAATTTCTACTAAAGTACATAAAAATTTCTGCAGCGAACCGCGCCTGCTCAACCGCTCAATTGTGTTTTGGAGAATTTTATTACAAGTATTTCTCACAAGTAACCGGTTGTACTATATTCGGCGCATGGTGATCTAAAAAGCTTACATTTGCCGGATGGACTTACCAGCATTCAGGCGCCGGGCGGAGAGCAAGGCTGCGGAAAACAGCAAGTTCTTGTCGTCTCTCAGTCGGAAAAATCCGCGCAGGGTCGACGACGCCTTTCATACATTACATCACGATGTATTTGAAGAAATAAACTGCCTGACGTGCGCCAACTGCTGCAAGACGACAAGCCCCATTTTTTATCAATCAGATATTGAGCGCGTGGCGAAAGCGCTTCGCATGAAGCCTGGCGACTTTGTTGAGCAATACCTGCGTATAGACGAAGACAACGACTATGTGCTCAAGTCGTCGCCATGTCCTTTTCTGGATGCTGAAAACTACTGCACGGTGTACAACGACAGACCCAAAGCGTGTCGCGAGTATCCCCATACCGACAGGAAGCGGATGGTGCAAATCACCGACCTTACCTATAGGAATACGCTCGTGTGTCCTGCCGTGCTGGAGATAGTTGAACGACTTAAACGACTGAGTTTATGAAAAAGTCAATCACGATGGAATCACTACTGGTACTCGCTGCCGTACTGACTGTGTGTGGTGCCGAGGCGCAGCAGAAAAGAGCGCGCGACCTTGGAATCTCCGTGGGAGTGATGACGCCGGGAAAACTTAACGCGATCACCGATGTGGCCGGTGTAAAAGTCGGACATGTTACACTGGTAAGCGGCGCCAGCCTGCGCACCGGTGTAACCGTGATCATGCCGCACGATGGCAACCTGTTCCAGCAAAAGGTTCCGGCGGCAATCTACACCGGCAATGGCTTCGGCAAACTGACGGGGAGCACGCAGGTAGCGGAGCTTGGCAACATGGAAGTGCCCATCGTACTCACAAATACACTAAGTGTGGGCGCCGCTATGCAGGCCGTTGTAAAATACACACTGGACCAGCCCGGCAACGAGCAGGTGCAATCGGTGAATGCCGTGGTAGGCGAAACAAATGACGGTTGGCTCAATGACATACGCGGCATGCACGTAACGCCGGGGCACGTCATGCAGGCGATTCTGGCTGCACAGGCCGGCCCGGTGCCGGAAGGAAATGTGGGCGCAGGTACAGGCACCATTGCTTTGGCTTTAAGGGTGGTATCGGAACGGCGTCGCGCGTGGTTCCGGCTGATATGGGTGGCTACACGGTAGGCGTGCTGGTGCAAACCAACTTCGGGGGTGTGCTGCAAATCGATGGCGTGCC
>JAAURZ010000405.1 GCA_012031955.1 Bacteroidia bacterium | reverse complement strand
CGCCAACGCAGATAAAGAAACAAAAGTTGAAGATCAGTTTTTTGTACTCACTGCAGTTGTGCGAGATCCGTCGATTCTACCTCAACTACAAGGTGCGTTGGTTGACTACCTGCTTGACAATACTTTTATAAGGCAGCGGGAAGAGCAAAGACGCAAGGGTTTTGAGGAGATGCTCACGCGAATCGACGCCGACATCGCGCGGCTCGACTCCATGAAGACGCTCATCGGAAAAGGCCGGCTTAAGCTGCCCGTCGGCACGACGCTGATCGACCCGGCCGACCCCTACACTTCGTCTATCGGACTATACCAAAAACACGCCGACTTGATCTATGAATTGGGGCGCGTGAAAAGCATACAAATGGTGGAGGGGTTTGGCCCTGCGGTAGAAAGCGCCAGGCCGTCCGTAAAACGATTCGTGCTGGCAGGAATAATTATCGGCGTACTGCTGGCTGCTCTTATTGTGTTCGTTCGGTTTACGCGTGACCTTGTGCGCCGTTCTGATTCAACGCAGGCACCGTCGTGATCCTCACACTTCTTAAAAAAGAATTCGTGCTGGAGCTCCGCCGCAAGGCCGTGATCTCAGGCATCGGTTTGTATTTGTTCAGCCTGATATTTATTTGTTATCTCACCTTCAACCTGAGGCACGGTACTATCAATGAAGCCACGTGGTCGGCGCTGTTCTGGCTTACCATCTTTTTTCCGTCGTCAACAGCGTGGCCAAGAGCTTCATTGGCGAAAAGTCGGGCGTGTTCATTTATCTTTACTCAGTCGCCAGTCCGCAGTCAATTATTCTTTCCAAGATCATTTACAACACCTTGCTCGCATTTGTGCTTAGCGTGGCTGGCTTTGTATTGTTCGCCGTTTTCCTCGACAATCCTGTGCAAGACGTGGGGGTGTTTCTCGCCGGCCTGGCGCTGGCAAGCATCGGCTTAAGCGCTTCGCTCAGCCTCATCTCGGGCATCGCCTCCAAAGCGCACAACAGCAACATACTCATGGCGGTGCTGAGCTTTCCGGTGGTGATCGCCATCCTGCTTATGGCCATCAAGATCACCAAGAACGCACTCGACGGCCTGGCGCCCGGAGCAAGCACGGATGAAATGCTGAATTTACTGGCCATAAATTCCATTACCACTGTACTCGCGTACCTGCTCTTCCCTTATATTTGGCGCAGCTAACGCAAGCCATGCACAAAAGCCTCAAAATCGTAGCCGTAATGCTTCTGCTGTATGTCCACATCGCTGGCCTGCTGGCCGATGTACCCAGGTTGCACATCCTCAACGAAACAGTCAGGGCGCTCTACTTCCATGTGCCGATGTGGTTTGCCATGTTCTTCTTGTACCTGGTGTCGGTGTATTATGCGGTCAGGTACCTGCTTAAGCCGACTCCGCACAACGACGGCCGATCCGTTGAATATGCCAACGTAGCCACGGCGCTCGGTATGCTCGGCATATTTACGGGCATGGTGTGGGCGAACTATACGTGGGGCTCGCCGTGGCATGGCGACCCGAAGCAAAACGGAGCCGCCATCGCACTGCTCATTTACTTCGCCTATTTTGTGCTGCGCGCATCGCTGCAAAATGAGGAGCAGCGTGCCAGGCTTAGCGCGGTGTACAACATATTCGCCTTCGCAGCATCTATTCCGTTGATCTTCATAATCCCGCGACTGCAAGACTCAATGCACCCGGGCAGCGGCGGCGAATCCCGGCTTTAACATGTACGACCTCGACAGCAAAATGAGGTTGGTGTTTTATCCGGCCGTAATCGCGTGGATTCTCGTTGGCGTGTGGATCGCGTCATTGCGCGTTCGTGTCAGAAATTTACAGTCCCAAATTCAAGAACTCGAAGCATGAAACCGTTCATCGCCCTTTTGTCAACCTGCCTGTTTACGCTCCTGAGCACAGCCACGACGGTTGCCCAGGAAACGCCCGAAATGGCCGATACCATGCGCGCCGAAGGAAAAATTTACGTCGTCGTCGCCATCGTACTCATCGTGTTGCTTGGCCTCGTCGCCTACTTGTTTTTGCTCGACAAGAAAATTGGGCGCCTGGAGAAGGAAATGGCCGAAAAAGCCGTGAAACCCCGGGCTTGAACCCGCCGTTTTTTTGACAAAAATCACCTGCTTTTTCTGCGGTTTTTAGGTTAATTTTGACCCGCCAAAAGCGGGAGGGGACTATGAAGAAATCTCATGTTTTAATCATTGCCGTCATTGCCATTGCCATCGCCATTATCATAACCACGGCCGGCGATGCAAGTACCTACGCCAACTTCGAAACGGCCCACGAGATGGCGCTTGCCGGAAATGCCAAAAGCATACATGTGGTGGGTGAATTGAAGAAAGACGAGCGTGGCAACGTGGTGGGTATTCAGCCCGGTGAGGATATGGTTTCGTTTTCCTTCCTCATGGTTGATGAGAACGGCCAGGAGCAAAAGGTGTTTTACAGTCAGCCGATGCCCGCCGACTTCACCAAGTCTGAAAAAGTAGTGGTAGTGGGCGCGTACCAGGGTGAAACCTTTGTGGCCAGCCAGATACTCATGAAGTGCCCGTCGAAATATCAGGAACAGAATCTCAACGCCGAAATGTAACCGGAGTTCAATGACAATCCGGATGTCGATCACGCGCAGCAACCCACCTCTTCATGATCCATTATCTCGTCGGTGACCTCGGTCACCTTTTTGTTATCACAGCATTTGTTTCGTCTCTGGTGGCCAGTGGTGCCTACCTCAGAGCCACTACACACAAAACCTCCAGGCAAGCGCAGCCTGGATGCTCAACGGACGCATTGCTTTTTACATCCATGCGCTGGCCGTCGTCGGCATTGTAATCACTTTGTTTGTAATCATCGCCAACCACTACTTCGAGTATCACTACGCATACAGTTATTCAGATCGAAAGTTGTCGACCAGCTACCTGATTTCCACCTTCTGGAATGGCCAGGAAGGAAGTTTCCTTTTATGGATGTTCTGGAATGCCGTGCTTGGCCTGGTGCTCATTCACACCAACAAATTCTGGCAAGGGCCGGTGATGATGATCTTTGCCCTTGTGCAGGCGTTCCTTGCATCCATGATACTTGGCGTTGTGATACCCGGCCTTGATGCAAAGGTGGGCAGTTCGCCATTCATCCTGCTACGCGACGCGCTGCAAGATGCCCCGATATTCAAAGTTCAACCCGACTTTGTGCCTGAAGACGGCCGCGGCCTGAACCCGCTGCTCCAAAATTATTGGATGGTAATTCACCCGCCTACCCTGTTCCTGGGCTTTGCGGCGACACTCATTCCATTTGCTTTTTGCATCGCGGGCCTCTGGCTCAAGAAATACCGCGACTGGATCAGACCGGCGCTGCCGTGGTCCATTTTCGCCGCGGCGGTACTCGGCCTCGGCATCCTGATGGGCGGCTATTGGGCCTATGAAACGCTCAACTTCGGCGGCTACTGGAATTGGGACCCGGTGGAAAATGCGGTGTACGTACCATGGCTGGTGCTGATAGCTTCCATCCACACAATGATTGCTTATAAGAACAGCGGCACGGCCCTCAAAACTTCCATGATTCTGGTGGTGGCCGTGTTCATCCTGATCTTGTACTCGACCTTCCTCACGAGAAGTGGCGTGCTGGGCGAGGCCTCGGTGCACTCGTTTACCGACCTTGGCCTTTCGGCGCAGTTGCTGCTCTACCTCGTTTTCTTTTTTGCGGGCGCAACAGTGCTACTTGCCGGACGCTGGGGTGGTATACCCGCCACGGAAAAGGAAGCGTCGGTGTACTCCCGCGAGTTCTGGATATTCATCGGCGTG
>JAAURZ010000404.1 GCA_012031955.1 Bacteroidia bacterium | reverse complement strand
ACTTCCTCAACCTGCTGGATTCCGACGATGCGGCCGATATACTCAATGAACTGGATCTGAAGGTGCGCGAAAAGGTATTGTCTGGCCTCGACAAGGAGTTGCAGGGTCAGGTTACCGAACTATTGCGCTACGAAGAGCATGTAGCCGGTGGTCTCATGGCCAAGGAGTTGATAAGGGCGCGGGTAAATTGGTCGGTGGTGCAATGCATTGAAGAGATCCGCAAGCAAGCCGAAAACGTTACCAAGTTCTATACAGTCTACGTGGTCGACGATCACGACGTGCTGCTCGGCCGCGTGCCCTTGCAGGACCTGATCATATCCGATGCGCGCAGTACCGTAGCCGATATTTACGAACAAGACATCGTGTCTGTTGAGACCTTCATGGAAGATCGGGAAGTGGCCGAGGTGATGCGCAAGTACGACCTGGAATCGGTGCCGGTGGTTAACATTCAAAAGCAATTGGTGGGAAGGATCACCATCGACGACGTGGTTGATGTGATCACCGAACTTGCGGAGGAAGAGCGGCAGATAATGGCAGGTATCAGCGAGGATGTGGAGGAAGACGACAGCGTGTGGCGCAACGCGCGGGCGCGCCTGCCTTGGTTGCTGATAGGCATCGTGGGCGGAATTATGAACGCCAAGTTTATGGGTTTGTTCGAAATGGAACTGGGGCAGATTACGGCCATCGCATTTTTTATTCCACTCATCCAGGCTACAGGCGGTAACGTAGGTATCCAGTCTGCGTCGCTCGTGGTGCAGAGTCTTGCAAACCCCAGCTTTGTAGTAGGTGGGTTGTGGCAGCGGTTGCTCAAGGTATTTATGGTGGCTGTACTCAATGGCGTATTCCTGGCGTTGATCGTTTTTGCGGCCAACGCACTGCTCTTCGACTCCAGGGAGTTGTCGCTCGTTGTTTCCGTGGCGCTGTTCAGCGTGGTGGTATTCGCCTCGTTTGTAGGTACGGTTACCCCGCTCATACTTAACAGCTTTGGTTTCAACCCGGCACTGGCTTCGGGGCCTTTCATCACGACTACCAACGACCTGCTGGGACTTACCATTATTTTTTTACCGTGCACTTGCTGCTGCTGTAGCCGCTGTGCCGTGTAAGTATCGGTTCGCATTTTAAACTATTTCGACACGAACGCCGCGCCACAGGCGCCTAAATGCTGTCGGATTTGACGGCCCGGTAATACAAATAGCCGAAATATTTTGTTAAATATGCTGCACTAAACTTCCGTTGGGGAATGGGCCGACTTGAAAATCGGATGTAATATTGAGCAGGTACTTAAGTTGATCCCGAACAGCCGGATGGTGAAATTACATTTCTATTGAAAGAATTCAGGATACAACATTAAATTCGTATTTTCAGTAACTTCAAATTACCGACTTCGGGGCCAAATGAGTACGATCGATAAACGTGTAAAGAAATTGCAAGAGGTTTTCAATGGCATTATTGAGAAACCCCTGCTCACGTCTACCATCGTGCTTGTGATGGTAACAATTATTGTGTTGGCGCTGAGTATGTCGTACTACATTTCCGACTTCGATACTTTTATTCAGCAAGTGCTGGCGGAAGCACACGGTATGATCTTCGACATTGCCGTAATCGGTATACTCATCTTTTGGCTGAACCAGAACGGCGAGATACGCCAGCGCATCAGAACGTACAAAGATGAAATTGACGATTTCAGAATGTGGGAATCGGAAGAAGCGGCGTTTCGCACCGTAGGTAACATCAAGCGATTGAACCGGCACAAGATACATGAGATCAACCTCGTGAACTGCCACCTGCCGCGCACCAACCTGAGCTATGTAAACCTGTCGGGTTCAAATCTCAATTCCGCCAACATAAGTCAGTCGTCGTTAATCGAAGCGAACCTTGAGAATGCGCGACTGAACCAAACAAACTTTGAAAACTCGAACCTGAACCAGTGCATTTTGAGGGGGGCATATGCAAGCGGGGCCAACTTTAAAGATGCGTTTTTGATAAAGGCCCAGTTTGAGGGGGCGTTCCTTATCAAGGCCAATCTCAACAACGCCTTCCTGATGGAGGCCAACCTTCAGAACTGCTACGTGATGGGCGCCGACTTTGAAAACGCAAGCCTTTACAAGGCCGACCTGCGAGGCGCAAAAGGGCTTACGGTAGAACAACTGGCTAAAGTGAAGACCCTGTACCTGGCCAAATTTGACGACGAAATCCTGGAACAAATTAAGACAAATCTACCCGAACTGGTCGGAGCCTGATTTTGCACAGGTGATTTAAACTATTACCTTTGTGATCTCAAGGCAACGGTTTCAGAGTTGAAGCCGTTGTTCTTTTTTACCGGGGTACCGGAAAAAATCAATAAACTGAGAGGACATGAGTAAGAAAATATCCTATTATACGAAGGACGGCTTGGACAAACTGAAGACCGAGCTGAGCGAGCTCAAAGGCAAAGGCCGCGCAGACATCGCCCGCAAATCGCGGAAGCGCGCGACAAAGGCGACTTGTCAGAAAATGCTGAATACGACGCTGCCAAAGATGCGCAAGGCTTGCTGGAAGCGAAGATTGCCCAACTGGAAGAACTCGTAGGCAATGCGCGCTTGCTGGATGAGACTAACATAGACACGTCCAAGGTTTCTATACTTTCAAAAGTCACAATCAAGAATAAAAAGAACGGAGCGTCCTTTACCTACACGCTTGTGTCGGAAGAGGAAGCAGATCTGAAGGCTGGAAAAATATCTACACTGTCGCCTATCGGCAAAGGCCTGCTGGGAAAAAAGAAAGGTGAAGTCGCGCAGATCAAGACACCTGCTGGCGAGATGGAGTTCCTGATCATGGAAATAGCTTCCTGATGGCATCACTTTTTACCAGAATAGTAAACCGGGAGATACCTGCCCACATTGTTGCCGAAGACGATCGCTTCCTTGCATTCCTCGACATTAGTCCACTGGTGCATGGTCATACACTCGTGATCCCCAAGCATGAGGTTGATTACATCTTCGATATTGACGATGACACCCTTGGCGCGATGCACGTGTTTGCCAAGAAAGTAGCCCGCGCGGTAAAGCTGGCCGTTCCATGCCGGCGTATCGGTGTGGCTGTGATCGGCCTGGAAGTACCGCATGCGCACATTCACCTTGTACCTATGAATGCGATGAACGACATTAATTTCACGCAGCCAAAGTTGAAACCGTCGCAGGAAGAACTGGCCGCTGTCGCGGAAAAGATTCGCAGTCAATACTAGATTTTACAAAAAGTCGATATCGATGTTCAATGGATATCGCATCAGGTAGTTCAAAGCTTCTTTGACGGTAAGGTCTTCAAAAAAAACCTTGTACAATGTTGCCGTGATTGGCGCACGTACTTTGTAGTAGTCCGCGCATTTCTTGAGTATCTGCACCGTGTTGATACCTTCCGCCACTTCGTCGGTTTCTTCAAGTATCTCGTTGAGTGTTTTTCCTTTCGCAAGTTTGTAACCCACCTGAAAATTCCGGCTCAGCGAACTATTGCAAGTCGTCACCAGGTCGCCGACGCCCGCTACGCCAAGAAATGCCTTGGTGTTGCCACCGAGTGCCTTGCCCAGGTAGATCATCTCCACCATGCCGCGGCTCACAAGCAGGCCCTTGGCGTTGTCGCCGTAGCCCATGCCGAACAGCGCGCCAGAAGCAATCGCAATAATGTTCTTGAGCACGCCGGCAAGTTCCACACCCACCAGGTCGTTGTTGCCATACACCTGAAACCGGTCATTGCGCAGCATTCTCTTGCCCACGCTTATTACTTCATTAAAGTGGCTGGCAATAACAGTAGCCGC
>JAAURZ010000403.1 GCA_012031955.1 Bacteroidia bacterium | reverse complement strand
GCCGTTGGGCCTGCAGTACCTTGCCTTTTTCCATCACAGCGTCGGGGTAGCCGTGCCAGGTCCATTCATACGCGTCGCCTTTTTGAATTGCGTCGGCATCCGCTCGCTTGTTTCCCGATCCGGCCGCAAACAAAGCCCTTCTGAGGAACCAGCTTTCCAGGCCTTGCTGTGTGGCCCACATGTTATAGACTTTCGCGACGGGCGCGTTAATGTTCACCCGCAGTTTGAATTGTGAGTAGACGGAAGTGTTCATGACTCTTTGTGTTTGTTTCCTCAAAGAAAAAGACACAAGCCGAGGAGCATTTCTTGGAAATGGAGAAATGACAATTCATTTGCCTGCGCGAAACGCGGAGGGTGAGCAGCCTGTGCGTGTTTTGAACAGCCAGCTAAAGTAACTGAGGCTCTCGAAGCCCACGGCTTCTGTAATGGCGCTCACAGGCAGATCGGTATTCAGCAGGAGTTCTTTCGCTCGCGCGAGTCGCACTTCGCCGAGATATTGATAGGGAGTTTTACCAAATGCCTGGCTGAACATGCGCATGAAGTGCTGACTGTTCATAGCGGCCAGGCCGCCCATGTCATCAAGCGTAATATGCTCGGCATAGTGGGCATGTATCCAGTCTCTTACTATCGCCAGCCGCCGGTAAAGCTCGCGTCGCGTCGCCGGCCTTGCCGTGCGAATCTGATTTGCTTCGTGGTTGGCACTTGTGTTTCTCAGACACAACATCTCCAGCAGGTGGCGCACGAGCAAGTCTGCCTTGAGGGCGTGAAACGAAGCGCAACTTGCCCCGAGCAAGGGAAGGTGTGCGAGAATCGACCGCATGTCGTCGCCGAGCACTTGCACCCGTTCGAGCAACGAAAAATCGGCGTGCTGTGAAATGTAATTGTCCATGAGCGCCTCATGCTTTTGAGAAACACTGTCGGCTACAATGGCGGGCAGGTCGGCATGGAAGAAAAGCAGCGACGGCTCTGTGCCCTGCGTGGTGATCTTCAAGGCCAGTTCGCTGGCGTTGTTTACCACCAGGAATTGGTTGGCTGAAAGGTGATGTCTTTTTTTGTTGATGAAAAATGCGCCATCGCCTGCGGCAAGCGATAAGAGACCGAGCGCCGCTGTGTGGGCGGGGTACTCGTATGAACGCAGAATCCTTTCGGAGAAAAGTACGTGATCGGCAAAGCGCGGCACCGTTTGATGCGCAGATGCAAATGCGGGGTCGGGCAGTTGCTGAAGGATCATAAACAAAGATACGTCGTTTTTACAAAACAGGTTGTCGTTCCATTTGCCGCATCATTTTGATGTTCGTGCAGGTAGTCATACTTTGCGGTACAATAGCCGGAGCCTTATGAAAATAAAAGACGAAGAAAAGCATTGGGACACGATCGCACCCGACTACGACAGCGAAGTGTTTGATGTATTCAGGAGCGACAGGAACAAGATACTCCAGCGCTACTTCCGGAAACTGGGCGACAAAACGAAAACAGCTATCGACTTCGGCTGCGGCATAGGGAAGGCGTTCGCCTACCTCGCACCTCGTTTCAAAAATGTGCTCGCCGTCGACATATCGCAGGAATGCATCGATGTGGCGCGCAGAAACGACTATGACAACATCACCTACAAGCAGGTAGACCTCACGCAGCCACGACTGGGCTTGCCGAAGGCCGACTTCGCGCTGTGTTGCAACGTGGCCATTCTTCCTGAGCCCGACAAGAACAGCCGCATCATCAAAAATATCAGCAAGTCGTTGCGAGCCGGCGGCGTGGGCTTGTTTGTGGTGCCGGCACTGGAGTCTGCACTGTATTCCACACTCATGATGATGGCGTGGTTTCGCCGCGAGGGTGTGGCCGCCGAAGACATCCCCGACAACGAACTGGATAACCTCGACGCCACCAAGCGCGAACTCGTGCAGGGCCTCATCCACATTCAGGGGGTGCCTACCAAACACTACCTGCGACCTGAACTCGACGTAGTATTTCGCGACGCCGGACTGACGATCAACAAAGTTGAAAAACTTGAATACGACTGGCGTACCGAATTCGACAAGCCGCCGGCATGGTTGCGCGAGCCGCTGCCGTGGGATTGGATGATCGAGTGCCGCAAAGGATTGTCGTAACCGCCTGCATAAAATGTTTGCAGCACCGCCTGCCTATTCGCTATCTTACTCCTGTTCTTAACCTAAACGCTATGCAAAGATTTCTTCCTGCAGCCATGCTGGTATGCGCTGTAGCCGTGGCATCATACGGACAAACCAAAACACTCACCGGGTTCACCCAGGAAGCGGCCGAAGCACAACTCAAAGCCGAAGCCACGTTCGATTCCTATCTGAAAGCCTCCAACCTCGATGCCTGGATGAAGCAGCTCGCCGCGAGGCCTCACCATCTCGGGTCGGCTTATGGTAAACAGAACGCCGAGTACATGCGCGACCTTTTCAAGAGCTGGGGCTACGATGCCCGCATCGAAACTTATAAAGTGCTGTTCCCGACGCCGCGGGTCCGCCTGCTGGAGATGACGGCACCCACACGTTTTAAAGCCAGGCTTGCCGAGCCCGCGCTGAAGGAAGACGCCACATCGGGTCAGATGAAAGAACAACTGCCTACCTACAACGCCTGGTCGGCCGATGGCGACGTGACCGGCGAACTGGTATTTGTAAACTACGGCGTGCCCGACGACTACGAGACGCTTGAGCGCATGGGCATCGATGTGAAGGGCAAGATCGTGATCGCCAAGTATGGCGGATCATGGCGCGGCATCAAACCAAAAGTGGCTCAGGAACATGGGGCCATCGGCTGCCTCATTTATTCCGACCCCGAGGCAGACGGCTACTACCAGGGAGACGTGTATCCCAAAGGCGCATACAAGCCCGAGCACGGCGTACAAAGAGGGTCGGTGCAAGACATGCCGGTATATCCCGGCGATCCGCTCACGCCCGGCGTGGGAGCGACTGAAGCGGCGAGCCGTCTCAAGCGTGAAGAGGCCACCAACCTGCTCAAGATTCCGGTGCAACCCATTTCCTATGCCGACGCCAAACCTTTGCTGGAAGCACTCGGCGGCGCAGTGGTGCCTCCGGCCTGGCGCGGAGCGCTGCCGATTACCTACCACGTGGACCAGGCCCTGTGAAAGTACACCTCAAACTCGAGTTCGACTGGAAGATGGTGGACTGCCATAATGTGATTGCCGTGATGAAAGGGAGCGAACTGCCCGACGAATGGGTTATTCGCGGCAACCACCACGATGCCTGGGTAAATGGCGCCAGCGATCCCATCAGCGGCATGGTGGCCCTCATGGAAGAAGCGCGCGCCGTGGCGGAACTCACTAAAACCGGATGGAAGCCCAGGCGCACGCTGGTATACTGCGCATGGGATGGCGAAGAGCCCTCACTCATAGGCTCTACGGAGTGGGCCGAAGACCACGGTAAGGAGCTGACCAGCAAAGCCGTCGCCTACATCAACTCCGACGGCAACGGCCGGGGCTTCCTGTATGCCGCAGGTTCGCACACGCTCGAGAGTTTTATGAGCGATGTGGCCAAGGCGGTGGAAGACCCGCAGACGAAGGTGAGTGTATGGGAACGTGCCAAATCGCGCCAGGCAGTGAACGCGCCAAATGCTAAAGCAAAAAAGGAGATATTGGCTAAGAAGTCGCTCACTATCGGTGCGTTAGGCTCCGGTTCCGACTATTCACCTTTCATTCAACATCTTGGCGTGCCCTCGCTCAACCTGGGCTTTGGCGGCGAGAATGGTGGCGGCGAGTATCATTCGATCTACGACTCTTACGATCACTACAAACGATTCAAGGATCCCGACTTT
>JAAURZ010000402.1 GCA_012031955.1 Bacteroidia bacterium | reverse complement strand
TTTGAGCAAGCGAAATGTGCAGATATCCAAAGCTATAACAAGAAGGTAAAGGAACAGAATGGAAAATTCCTATCCCGCATCGTTTGCATTTTTGATGAGTTATGCTGACTTTATGTCTGAGAAAGAAACTCGTATTGAGCTAGAACAAAGTATCAAACGCCTCGGTAGCAATGGCGAGAGCTGCCGGAATTCATTTGATCGTAGCCACGCAACGCCCGGAAGCGAAAGTAGTCACTCCTCTGATTCGTTCCAATCTACCTGGACGAGTAGCATTGCGCACAGCTAGCGAAGCTGATTCAGCAATTATTTTGGCCAAAAATATCCAGCTGCAACTGCCAATTATAAACTGGAACATACCACCAAGCGATGTGTTTATAATACTCCTGATAAGAACCATATTAATGTTGAAGGGTATCCGCCAACCGCTTACTTTGAAGTCGTGTATTCTGGAGAAATTCAGCTGCTCAAAAAACTTGACATAGACTTTATTGAGGAAAATGTCAGCAACTATGGCACATCGGCCAATGTCAAAGAGTTTAGGCGAAAAGAACGGCTCTTTATGATAATTGATGGAAAGGGTCAGGAAGTAAAGCTGAATAAAAAATCAATAATGCCGCTCCTCGAAAAGGAAGGCAACAACCTGGAGGGATACATGAAGCAAAACAAGAACAAGCTTAAGAGTGAGGAGGACCTGATTGACCTCATCAAGTACTGTGAGGCCTCCTAGGCGTACCCTCTAGAATTCCAGGTAGTGTTTGCTACCTTTGTGGCTCAAATCCGATGCATGATTTACGTAAGCCGCAAAGAACACTTTAACGCTGCCCACAAGCTCTACAACCCCGCGTGGAGTAAGGAAAAGAACGTGGAGGTCTTTGGACCCTGCGCCAACGAGAACTGGCATGGTCACAATTTCGACCTGATAGTAACCGTGAAGGGTAAGCCCGACACCGACACCGGCTTTGTAGTAGACCTGAAGAAACTCAGCACACTCATACGACGCGAGGTCGTCGACAAACTCGATCACAAAAACCTGAATATGGATGTCGACTTCATGACCGGCAAACTGGCAAGTTGCGAAAACCTGGTGGTCGAAATCTGGCGGATACTGGAACAACGCTTGCCGTCTGTTACGGCGCATGGTAGGTTGCATTGCATAACGCTTTACGAAACGCCGAGAAATTATGTCGAGTATTATGGAGAAGCCCTCCAATAAAATCGGCAGCGACACGTCTAAACAAAAAAAATCATCCATAGTGCGCTACTACATTATAGCCGGTGAACGTTCGGGCGATTTGCATGGGAGCAACCTGGTAAAGGCGATCCGGCGCTACGATGTGGACGCAGCTTTTAGGGGCATCGGTGGCGACTACATGAAAGCTGCTGGCGTCGACCTGCTTCTCCATTACGGCAAGATGGCCTTCATGGGGTTCCTCGAAGTATTCATGAACCTGCGCATCATCAAACAATATATTAGGATGTCGCGCAACGACATCGATGCGTACAAGCCCGATGTAGTTGTTTTGATCGACTATGCCGGCTTCAACCGTCAGATGGCAGCCTACTGCAAGCGCCATGGCGTTAAAGTCTACTATTATATTTCGCCGAAGGTGTGGGCATGGAGACAGCGCCGTGCGTTGCAGTTAAAAGCAACCGTCGATCACATGTTTGTGATATTGCCCTTCGAAAAGGACTTCTATAAAAAATTCAACTGGGACGTCGACTACGTCGGCAACCCCGTTCTCGACGCGGTCAAGAGTTTTGAGGCCGACGCGCAATTTCTGCAGAAGCACGGCCTCGACCCAAACCGGCCATGCATTGCGCTGCTGCCGGGTAGCAGAAAGCAGGAGTTGGAGCGCATGCTGCCATTGATGATGGAGGTAGCCTCGCGGTTTCCCGACTATCAATTTATGGTAGCGAGTGTTTCGAACCTTGATAAAACACTTTACGATGCTATCAACCAGCTGGCGAACGTGACGCTTGTGGAAGAGGATACCTACAACCTGTTGTCGCACGCGCATGCCGCGGTAGTTACCTCCGGCACGGCCACACTGGAAACTGCGCTGTTCAAAGTGCCGCAAGTGGTAGTATACAAAACAGGCCGGGCAGGCTACACCATTGCGAAGTGGGTGGTGAGCGTTCGTTTTATTTCGCTCGTCAACCTTGTGGCCGACCGACAGGTGGTGAAAGAGTTGATACAAGACGACGCCAGTGCCGAAGGTGTGTGCGACGAGCTAAGAAATCTGGCGGATACCGGCAGCTACCGTGAGGCGGTGTTGAAGGGTACGATGAGATTTATAAAACCTTGGATATCGGCTCCGCATCTGACAATGCAGCCCGCCTTATGACCGGCTACCTTCGCGGGCGCAACTAGGCGACCTTCAGTTTGCTGTATCGCGATTTGCTGAACTTCTCTTCCGCATAAGCCCGGTTGATCACCAGCTTTTCGCCAGCCTTTTCAGACGGCAACTCGAACATCGCGTCGTTGATGATGGCTTCACAGATGCTGCGTAAACCCCGGGCACCTAACTTGAATTCCAGGGCCTTCTCGACAATGAACTCGATCGCGCCGTCCTTGAACTCAAGATCGATATTCTCCATCTCAACAATTTCTTGTATTGCTTCACCAACGCATTCTTCGGCTCCGTCAGGATTTTGCGCAGCGCCTCATTGTCGAGTGGATTGAGGAACGACACTACCGGCAGGCGGCCGATTAATTCGGGTATAAGGCCGAAACTCTTCAGGTCCTGGGCTGAAATAAATTGCAACAAGTTATTGTGATCCAACTCGTGCGGGTGTACGCCGTCTTTGGACGCCACAAAACCGAGCGGTCGCGTGTTCAGCCTGTTTCCGATAAAACGTGCAATGCCTTCGAAGGCCCCGCCACAAATGAAGAGGATATTTTCAGTGTTTACCGTAATCATTTTCTGGTCGGGGTGTTTGCGCCCGCCTTGGGGCGGCACATTTACCGCGGTGCCTTCCAGGAGCTTGAGCAGGGCCTGCTGCACGCCCTCGCCACTCACGTCGCGGGTAATGGACGGATTGTCCGACTTGCGGGCAATCTTGTCGATTTCGTCGATGTAAACGATACCGCGTTCGGCCGCCTCCACGTTGTAGTCGGCTGCCTGCAGCAGTCGCGTCAGTATGCTTTCCACGTCTTCGCCCACATAACCGGCTTCGGTAAGCACCGTAGCGTCGGCGATGCAGAAAGGCACCTGCAGTATCTTGGCCAGCGTGCGAGCCAGGTACGTCTTGCCGGTACCCGTTTCGCCAACCATGATGATGTTTGACTTTTCGATGTTCACATCCTCGTCCGACTTGCGCTGCATGAGCCGCTTGTAGTGGTTGTAAACAGCTACCGATATTACCTTTTTGGCCTCATCCTGGCCGATTACGTATTCATCGAGAAACTTCTTGATTTCGCGGGGCTTCACCAGTTTGAAGTTTGGCGTGAGGCCGGGCTCGTTTTTACTCTTTTTTTCTTCCTGCAATATCTGGCTTGCCTGCGTCACGCACTTGTCGCAGATGTGTGCATGGATGCCCGAGATCATCAGGTCTACATCCTTCTTGTTCCTTCCGCAAAAAGAGCAGGTTACTTCAGCCATGTTGTTCCGGGTTGAATTCCAGGTTTGATTAATCCACGAAGGTAGCAATAAATCCCCATAAGTGCCCGCATAAAAAAACCGGAGTCCCGTGTAAGGATTCCCCGGTTCTTGTTTCGTGCATCGCCGATTTTATACTTTTTTACGCTCGAGCACCTCGTCTATAAGCCCATATTCCTTTGCCTCATGCGAGCGCATCCAGTAGTC